>JAQTXJ010000026.1 GCA_028688815.1 bacterium
ACAGACTGCCCGATTGCATCCTTAAGAACATAACTGGCAGATGACGAACTATTTCCACCGCCACACAATACTGATTTTGTCATCACATATTGAGGAGCGCCAAACGCCAAACTCGCAAAAAGGAGTGAAGTCAAAATCTTTGACATTTTATTGTTACCTTTTACCTATTATTTCATCAATATCATCTTATTAATAATTTTTTGATTGCCTGAAGTTAGGCTACAGAAATAAATACCGGAACTAAGAGGTTTATTCGTTTTATCATGTCCATCCCAACAAGTAGTATACGTTCCTGTATTGTACTTTCCGTTTACGAGTTCTTTAACTAAATTTCCAGCTATATCATAAATGCCGACCTGAACATCTTTACTGTTCCCATTGATTGAGTAAGAAATAGAAATGTTATTCGAAAAAAGATTTGGTGATGTTTTCAGAGTAATAAACGATTTGGAGATAGCTTTTTCTTCTACGCTAATATTATATCCTACGATGGCAAAATGAATATAATCCCCGTAATCAGTTGCCCATTTAGAAGAATCCGTCATATAATATTTACTACTTTGACATATGCTATCTACAACAGATGTCGGGTAAAGGGTATCCAATTCATAATTACCAACCCAGAAAGCCCCTGTTACATAAACAGGAGGAATCACATTAATCGTATTTAGGAAAAGTTGATTTGCACTATCTGCTGTAGCTGTATATTCTGTTTTAAAAAGAACGTTTCCGGGAGAACCTGCATTATCTTCCCATACAAAAACGCTACATTGTTTTGAAACTCCTGCTGTAGTAGAAGCAACACCATGGGTTATGGTAATTACAGAACAGGGATAAGTAGGAGTAAGTTGAGTTGCTTCATATTCAACGCGATATTCGCCTGGCCACCATCCGAAAGGTAAATCTAGAAGAGGGGCTAATGTATCTAAAACTATTGCTTTATTTTCTGACATATTTTTAAAATCGATTGTACTATGTCCCTTCGGCAAAAGAATGGCTCTTTTTGCTTCTACTGCTGAAATACTTAGTGCTACCAAAAACATCAAAAATATAGCTTTTCTCATTTTATCTCCTTTTCTCTAATACTCATTTGCTTACTAAACACAAGCAACTATAAAAATTATTACTACTTTCATTTGCTTTATAATATCACCTCCCGTTATACCTTTTAGTACGCTAATATATAAACCTAATTTTGTCAATAATTAAACTTTATATTAAGATTCGTTATATTCGTTTTTCTTGTATTCGCCGACGGGGAAATAAAACATACAATATTCTCTCGATACCACTATGTTTGAATACCTTATTTAAATAAAAACAATTTTGATGAAAGTCTCTTTATTACAAAATACTTGCCCTATGTAAAAAAAAGGCATTCAAATTATTACTCTATTATAACACTTTTTCTCGTACACGAACATCCATCCCAATTTATCTTGTAAAAATAAGTCCCGGCGGAAACCATTTTGCCGTCAATGCTCTTCCCATCCCATTTAATATTATGGTCCCCTGCCTTAAGTTCTTTATCCACAAGAGTATAAATAAGCCTACCGGACTTATCATATATATTTATAGTTACTCTTGTAGTTTTAGGCAAATTAAAACTAATAGAGGTCTTAGACTGACTCGGGTTAGGAGAGATAATAAGAGTTTTTAAACTACCCGACGCGGGCATATTCTTCTCTTCTATTCCTGTGCCATAAAAACATCCATTTACTTTATAAATCTTAGCAGGGGTTTCGCTGTTTACCCAATACTCATCCGCAGAAGGGTTTACCTCTATCGCCCTTCCATATTGAGGTAAAACGACAATTCGATGATTTGCAACTATTCCGCCTACTTTTGTTAATTCCCATACTACAACCGAATCACATACTGTTGTTGAAGACAAATATGTCATAGCTAATAACAAACTACCTCCATTAGCGCCACGGGAGTCAAATGCCAAACAACGAGCCGCATACTGTTTCATTGTAGGGGGAGTTAATGGAATGTCAAAACTGGATATTACAGTTCCTGTCTGACTAACTTCGTATATCTTGTATCCGGTCATATCAACCGCCCATAAGTTAATACCGTCAAAGGCTAATCCGGTTGGATATGTGGCAGGGGAAGCAAAAGAAGTAATAACAGCACCGGTTGAAGAATTTACTTTATAAATCTTTTTTCCGCTCCTACTGTGAACCCACAAGTTACCATCTGTCTTATCCCAACTTATATCGGTACAAGCTTCACTATTTGGCGTGCTTATAAAACTAATTTGCTGACCGGTTAGGGGGTCAACTTTGTATATCTTATAGTCAGAGCTAATGGATGTCCATAGATTAGTGCCGTCAAACGCAAGCCCATAAACAGTTCCTGCCGGCGAAGCAAATGATTTAATTGTGTCCCCGGATACGCAGCCTAAACGCACTGTAAAAGAAGTGTCTTTAACATATCCGGCATCGGCAGTAATATGTAAACTAAATGATACATCCTGGGGGATTGGAGCTCCGGAACTTGCCGTTGCTTTGTAAGGCGCCGATGAATTATCTACAAGCCCATTTGTAGTAATAGAGCCGAAATTTGCAGAGTTTGTATTCACCGTAATATTGCTATTAGTCGTGGACAAAACTCCAACAACATTTGAGGCAGTAAGTCCTATGTTTTTAAGATTTACAATTATACTAACTTGCTCTCCAGGATCCCATATGTTATTATCAGGTTCAACAACCATTTTATTATTTAAATATACACGCGGGCTAGTATTATCCAATATAATAAAATAGACAGGAAGTCCGGGCCCAAGGCTTGATTCCGAACCGTACGCAAGCCAGCCATATCCTGCTTCTCCCCAACCTGTTGAGTACGAATTTTTAATAAGCCACGCGCCTCTTGCATCATCATATCCGCATAATGTTACCCCATGATTATAGAGAGTTTTGTCTCCGCTATCCGACAAAACAGGACTGTAAACCCCGCCCGTGTAATAGAAAAAATCTTTCTTTGCGGTCATCTGACACCCCATTGGTCCATCTTGAAGAGCCTGTTTGTACTGGGCAGAGTTCCCTGTAGACATATAATTCCAGCTAAAAGGTTTAATTACCCGTGACTGCCAGTTTGAACAACGTAGATTACAATCTAAATCGGCTTGTCCGTATGTAAAACAATCTTCAGGAGGAAGCCCGGTTGCTTGCACAAACGTTGCCGCCGTACCAAGTGAACCACCCATACACCCGCCGTCTCCGTTATCACAGGAGACTAAAAATTGTTCGGATAAATCTATATTGGTATCCGGTTTATTATACGCTATTTTCAAACGTCCTTCAAATCCGCCGATAGTTCCAAAAGCCCAACAAGAACCACAATTCCCTTGGTCTTTTACCGGAGTCATCCAGTTCTTGCCATTATAGTTACGCCAGTCTATGGCAGCTTTAAGTTTTCCCTTTACTACTCCTTTATATTCATGCCCAGCAAGAATTTCCGAATCAGGAAGCACTGTACTGCATAATTTTGCTTTCTCTTCGTCCGATAAATCCGATACCGAAGTATGTCCCGCAGTCCATTTAGCGCCTTTATCTTTTATTGCCTGCTGCAATTCGGGCAAAGTAAAACTTTTGGCATTAGAAACACAAAATAATGACATTAAACATATCATCATAACATAAAAACCTCTTTTCATTTTTCCCCTCCTGCTTAGTAACAGTTAAATTCTTTAAACCAATATACTATACATATTTGTGATATCATATTGTATTTTTGTCAATAGAAATTTCATAAATGTTCAGGGATAAAACAGTACCAAAATTCCTTGCATAAGCAAAAAACACCTTTAAAACAAAAAATGTTGACAAACATAAGTTAAATCTATACTTATTCATAATAGTATTAGGAGGAATGCCTATGATAAAAAAGAAGGGAACAATAAATATTTATAACTTTATTGTTTAATGTTATTTTAAAAAGGAGGAAAGATGAATATTTTTATTTTTGTTCTTACTGCAAGTCTTTTCACGCCAGTCGGGCATAGAAACAATTCAAGTAATTTAACAAACGAAAAAAATGTTTATATAATGTCCGCAAAAGCGGCTATGGAAGACACTCTTCATTACGATGGCAACCAGTTGTCTTCGCTTGGATTATACGAAGCCAGTTCAGACACTTACTATGTTTTTTATACAGGAGTAAGATTTACTCCTATGGCTGCAGAATCTTTAATCGCAGTCTCTTTTTTCTTTTTTACCGGCACTCATAATGACGTAACTCTCTATATATATGGGAATGGGAATACAACAACTCCCGGCACAGAATTAGCAAATAAAAATTTTACAGTGACATCCGGAGACAGCACATGGAATAGAATAGACTTAACAACACCAATATTTTGTGATGCAGAAACAGATTTTTGGGCAGTAATAAAAAGTCAGGGCGCTATCGGATTGGATGCAGGACCAATAGCTGCAGATAGAGGTGGTTTTCTTTCTCAAGACGGTGGAAGTACATGGGAACAACTTTCTACCTATTCTTTTAATAAAAATTGGAACATACGAGCAATACTGAGAAATTATACGGCAATAGAAGAAAACAAACCTCTTAAAAACGATTTTGCAATTTCCTATTCCAATAATCCAATAAAGACAAATTTCTCCGTTTCATATTCCGTTCCTAATACAATGAATGTTAAGATTAATCTTTTTGACTTAACCGGAAGATTAGTTCAAACACTTGAAGACAGAACGCTCGGCAACGGCACATACACTAAAACAATTAGCACGGAATCTCTCGGCACAGGTATTTATTTCTGTAACGTAGAAGCAGGAAATTTTAGGGGAACAAAAAAGGTTGTGGTTGTTAAATAAGAATATAACTTATTAAAAAGCAGGGACAATTTTGTCCCTGCTTTTATTTTACCCATTACTCTTGACAAAAGGTTTAATTCGGTTAATTATTACAGGAATGAATAGAAATTTTCTTCTTGAGATAGGGACTGAGGAACTACCTGCCGGCTGTCTGGGAGATGCTTCGGAACAGCTAAAAAATGGATTATTGGATTTGCTCGGTTCAAAATTCTTACTACCAGAAGTACTTAAATCTTACTATGAGGAAATTTGTAAGCCTGGCGGGAAACTTTTGCAATTGCCCTATCCGGATGAACTCAAAATTTACTATACCCCCCGAAGATTAGCCGTATTAATATTGAATATTCCCGACACACAGGAAGATAAAAAAATTGAAGTATTGGGCCCGCCAAAAGAACTTTCGTTCAATCCGGATGGAACTATGACTCAGGCAGCTATTGGGTTTGCAAATTCCCAGGGAGTACCGGTCGAATCCATAAAAACAAAAGCTAAAGGCAAAAAAGAAGTAATCTGCTGTGAAAAAACAGTAACGGGAAAACCTACAATAGAAATTCTAAAATCCGCTCTACCTGACATTATAAAAAATATTAAATTCAAAAAATCTATGAAATGGGAACCTACAGGTGTCAGATTTGCCCGTCCAATACGGTGGTTTGTAGCATTGTTCGGTGAAGATATAATTGAGTTTGAACTTGCAGGAGTAAAATCAGGCAAAATAAGTCAAGGATTGCGAGGAGATATCCCTATTACCATTGATATTCCTGATAAGTATGAACAACTACTTGAAGAAAAGGGGATAATTCCTGACCCTGAAAAAAGAAAAATTCATACGGCATTATATGAACTTGGTTATCCTTATCTAGATTCTCCTGATTTAAATAACATTATTGAATTCACTCAAAAAGAAAAATTAAAATTTATGTGCTCTTATGAATTAATAGAAGAAGTTACAAACCTTGTTGAATCACCGAAAGTTATATTATGTGAATTTGATAAAAAGTATCTTGATTTATTACCACCCGAAATAATTATAACTGCAATGCAATTCCATCAACGCTATTTTACGCTTTGTAATCAAGAAAGTAAATTAAGTAATTATTTTATAGCAGTTGCAAATACAAAAGAAGGAGATGTAAAAAAAATAAAAGAAGGATATGAAAATGTCTTAAAAGGTAGACTTGAAGATGCAGAGTTCTTTTATAATGAAGACCTGAAAACTCCCCTTGAGAATAGGGTTGAAAAGCTAAAAAGTATGGTATGGCAAGCCGGACTTGGCTCTCTTTACGATAAAACACAAAGACTTGTAATATTATCCGAATACATAACAACAAAATATAATTTTAATTTGGATTTGCCTTTATTAAAAAAATCTGTAGCGCTTTGCAAAGCTGATTTAGCTGCCAATATGATAAAAGATGGAAAAGAGTTTACGTCTCTCGAGGGTCTATACGGAACTATATTAGCAGAAAAACAACACATCGATAAAAAAATTGTTAATACATTAAAATGTAGGTTTTTACCTGATATTTGTGATGTACAAAAATTCCCCGAAGGAGTACTATTGGCAATAGTAGATCGGCTTGATACTATTGTAGGAGCTTTTATTCTCGATAAAATTCCAACAGGGTCATCTGACCCATTAGGCATAAAAAGAGCAGGAAATGAGCTTATAGAAATCATCATAAAAAATAAATTAGATATTTCTATTAACAGGCAACTAATAAATAAAATAAAAGAGATGTATGCTTCAAACATTCAAAAAAAAGACACAGATAATCGTATAAAAGAGTCTGACTTTTTTTATGAAAGAATTAAAAAATACTTAGAAGATAAAAGAAATATTAGATATGACATCATAAGAGCAGTTTTATCAAAAGGAGATATTTATATTTCTGATCCAGCTTTTATGGATTACAATCCTTTCAATATCTGCGAAAGAGCAGTTGCTTTTTATCATTCCATCGCCAATCAGGAATTTCCTACTCTTATTATGCTCGCAAAGAGAATAAGAAACATACTGAAAAGCCCGGAGCTTAAAATTCAAAGTGAAATTAAAGAAACCGTATTACAAGAACCCGAAGAAAAGGAATTATTCAAAGCAATTGAAAAGAAGCAGGTATTTGATAAATATGTTGAAAATAAGGATTATGTAAATGCTTTGAAATGGTTGTTAGATTTAGCCCCTCTAATAAATAACTTCTTTGACAAAATCCTCATTATGGCAGAAGATATTAACTTACGCAATAATAGGCTTGCTCTAATTAACTTAGTAAATTCATCTTTTGAAAAAATAGCTGATTTTTCCCAAATTGCAGAATGAAAATATTGGTAGTAGGTCAGACACTTGTCCGCCAGTCTTTTTGGAGGATTCTTGTCTGACATCTAACAAGAGAATAGAATGAAAATATTGGTAATTAGTCTGGCGGGCATAGGCAATACCCTTATGGCTGCTCCAATGATAAAACTCCTTAGAAAAAAATATCTCAATTCCCATATAACCGTTCTTGTTATGTTCAAAGGTTCCCGGGAAATACTCGAAGAAAATCCTTATTTGAATGAAGTAATATTATGGGACTTCATCAACAAACCCATCTTTCAATCACTTGCTTTTTTATTGAATTTAAGAAAACAAAAAATAGACATAAGCATTCTTTCTTACCCTGCTAATCGTATAGAGTATAACCTAATAAACTTTATTATCGGCGCAAAAATACGAATAGCTCATAAATACAATAAATTCACAACAAAAAATTTAGGATTCCTGAATAATAAAACAATACCGGAAGATGATGAAAAGCACGATATTGAAGAAAACATACGACTTGTTTCTCTTGCCAATTTATCAACAGAAATAAAAGAAGATGAATCCCTGCTCACAGAAGATGGACAACCTTTATGGGGGAAACCTAAAATATATCTCACGGACAAAGATAAGAAATTTGCCGACAACTGGCTCAGGGAAAGAAACCTTAAATACAAAACACTTATAGGCATACACGCAGGTACAGCCCCTTTCAAAAATCAAATTCAGCGGCGTTGGGATAAGGAAAAATTCGGAGAGCTTGGCAAAGAACTGGCAGAAAAATACAACGCTACAATCCTGTTATTCGGAAGCAACGCTGAGAAAGACCTGAAAGAAGACATTCAAAAAATGATAGGAGAAAATGCTTTTCTCGTAAATGGCACTACTATGCGGGAAACTTCCGCTCTTATTGAAAAATGTTCTCTTTTTATAAGTTCTGACTCTGCATTAATGCATATTGCCGCAAGTTTAAATGTGCAATGTGTTTCTATATTCGGACCTACTAACCCTAAATGGGTATATCCTTATAAAACCAAATATATAATTGTCAGGAAAGAACTTCCTTGCAGTCCTTGTTTTTATTATTCTCAAAAACCATTAAGTTGTAAGTTCAAAGACTTCAGGTGTATTAAATCCATAACCGTAGAAGAAGTTCTAACTGCTTCAGATAAGCTAATTTTATAAGTTTAAATTTCATGAAAAAAGATAAAGATGGTTTTGGTCAGGCGATTTGGGCATATTTCAACAAGAAAGAGTCTCTTGAGATTGTAGAAAGGGATGATGATTATATAGGATTATCCGGTGGAGCTAAAGAATATTTTGCAGAATTCAAGGACTGGACAGGATGGGAAAAACAAGCGATAAAATTTGTAAAGGGGAAGGTTTTGGACATAGGTTGCGGTGCAGGAAGAGTCGGATTGTATCTTCAGAAAAAAGGGGTTGACGTTACCGGCATAGACAACTCTCCTCTTGCTATTACGGTCTGCAAAAAAAGGGGATTAAAAAAAGCCATTGAAATGCCTATAGAGAAAATCAGTAAATTAAAACAATATTCCTTTGATACAATTATTATGTTTGGAAACAATTTTGGATTATTCGGAAACTTCAAGAAAGCTAAACAATTATTAAAAACGTTATATGAAATTACTTCTCCTGATGCTTTAATCATAGCAGAAAGCAGAGACCCGCACAAGATAGACGACCCGGTACATTTAGCTTATCACAAGCATAACATAAAAAGTGGAAGAATGGCAGGACAGGTAAAAATAAGAATCAGGTTTAGAAATTATATTGGAAACTGGTTTGAATATTTATTAGTATCAAAAAAAGAAATGGAAAAGATACTCAACGGCACAGGTTGGAAAATCAAGCAATATATAGACTCAGGCAACCCCACATATATCGCCATAATTAAAAAAAGTAAATAAAACGCGTCTTTTCATCTAACCTATCCCACCCGATTTTATTTCCTCGAATTTTTTCGTATCTCGTTTTTCTTACACGCTCTTGTGCAATTGCCTTTATTGTTATAGTCCCGAATTTTTTGTGGGATCCGCGGATAAAATCTATTTCCGTTATACGCGTCAATCATATTCAATCTTGCGGTTACTATTTGTTCTTTTTTTGTCTTGACACAAGCAGTCTATTAAAGTAACATTCAGACCATTCTCGACAAAGGGGTAAGAATCCGCCTGAAGCGGGATATAACAGACTGAAGAGCTTCTAACAAGATGAGTTCGGATTTAAAAAACGTTATTTATGAGTGGCTTATGAATGAAAGACTGCTTGGCAAAACTACAATTAAACTTGACTCGAAAATTGCAGCGAACTTAATTAAAATTATGAAAAATGAATCAATATCTCTAGCAGACACAAACCCTCGCCCTACAAATATTTATTCTGTCAAACCTGAAACAAAGCCTGCCTCTCCCTCTACTCCTTTAACAGACAAAAAGCCAAAGCCGCATATTGCTTCTCCCACTCCACCTGAAAAGAAGTATGTTCCTATTCCTAAAATTAATCCTCCCCTGTCAAACGACAACCCGGAACTTGCGGAGTGTTCAAAATCAGTAATGCAATGTACGGATTGCGAGCTTCACAAAGGAAGGAAGAATATCGTATTCGGTGAAGGCGACTCAAAATCCAAACTTATGTTTATCGGCGAAGCCCCCGGCGCAGAAGAAGATTCTACCGGACGACCGTTTGTAGGAAGCGCAGGGAAAGTTCTTACAGGCTTATTAGCAGATATCGGATTAAAAAGAGAAAACGTATACATTGCAAACATTCTAAAATGCCGCCCGCCCGCCAATAGAGACCCTTTACCAAACGAAATTGCCGTTTGCCATCACTGGCTTGACAAACAAATTGAAATAATCAAACCTAAAATAATATGCTCCCTGGGAAGACATTCTACGCATTTCTTACTTGGGCTGGAAATTCCATTCAATAAGATTCGAGGAAACATATACGATTATAAAGGCATAAAAGTCGTTCCTATTTTCCATCCTGCAGCTTTACTTTATCACCCGGCATGGAGAGTAGACACGGAAAAAGATTTTCAAACACTAAAAAAATTATATGGCGAACAATAAATCTTTTCAGGAACCCCAATCAATAGAAGCTGAAAGGGCTGTATTGGGCGCAATGATGTTGGAAAGAGATGCAATATCCAGAATAGTAGAATCCATAAACGAAAATTCCTTTTATCTTGATGCTCACCGACAAGTTTTTTCAGCTATCATAAAGCTTTATGATAGTAATATTCCCGTTGACCTTGTAACTTTATCAAACGAATTAAAAATTCGTAATTTGCTCGAAATTATTGGAGGAGAAGTTTTTCTTGCCGACCTTCTGGATAGTGTCGTAACCACAAGCAACGTATCTCACTATGCCAAAATAGTCAAAGATATGGCAACCCTGAGAGATATGATACGGGTTTGCAATACGGTTATTCAATCCGGATATCAGCAATCTGCCGAAGTAGACGAATTATTAGACCTTGCAGAACAAAGTATGTTTTCACTGCGAGAAAAAAGAATAGAGAAAGGCGTTACCCATATAAAACCCATTTTGACAAGAACTTTTGAATTAATAGAAGCTCTGGCAGAAAAACAACAATATATAACGGGAATTCCTGCCGGTTTTGTAGAATTGGATAAACTAACCGCAGGTTTTCAGGTTGCAGACCTTATAATTATGGCAGGCAGACCGTCTATGGGAAAAACTTCTTTCTGTTTGAATGTAGCAGAACATCTGGGCATAAACGAAAACATTCCCGTAGGGATATTTAGTCTGGAAATGACAAAAGAACAATTAGTTATGAGAATGTTGTGCTCTCAGGCAAGAGTAAGCGCTCAAAAAATGAGAGGTGGCTTTCTTAAAAAAAGTGACTGGCCTAAATTAACCCGCGCCGCAGGTTCATTATCCGAAGCTCCTATATTTATTGATGACACCCCCGGCATACCAATTCTTGAAATTCGTGCTAAAGCCCGTAGATTGAAAAGCAAGCAAGACATAAAACTAATAATAATAGATTATTTGCAACTCGTAACAGGACCTTATTCTGAGAATAGGCAGCAGGAAATTTCTTCTATTTCTCGTTCTCTTAAAGGACTTGCAAAAGAATTAGGCATCCCGATAATAGCAATATCCCAGCTTTCAAGAGAAGTAGAAAAAAGGCCCGGACACCGTCCTGTGTTGGCCGATTTGAGAGAATCAGGAGCAATTGAACAGGATGCGGACGTTGTCGCATTTGTTTACAGGGAAGAACATTATCACAGAACGGATGAAAACGAAGGCAAGGCAGAAATTATCGTAGCAAAACAAAGAAATGGACCTATAGGAAAATTTGAATTAGCATTCATCAAAGATTATACTCGCTTCGAAAACCTTGCAAAAGCCACAATGATGCCAATAGAAGAGGCATCTTTAGAAGAATAAAATTGACAATCGTATTGTTTGGTATAAAGTGACCATATAGTCAAAAATATACTGACCAGTCAGTAAATGAAAAATACATTAGAATACATCGGCAATGTAACATTGTTTATTAAAGACGTTGTATTCACTCTTCCAAAAATTCATAAAAGTATTCATCTGATAATAGAACAGGTTTACTTTATAGGCATAGGGTCTCTTTTAATTGTCATAGTTACGACTTTTTTTTGTGGGGCAGTTACTGCTTATCAGGCAGCATTTCAAGGGAAAGATTATCTGCCGGATGTATATATTGGAATGGCAGTAATAAAAGGGTTTATGATAGAACTCGGCCCCCTGCTTACTGCAATTATAGTCAGTGGAAGATGCGGGTCTGCAATTGCCGCTGAAATAGGAGCGATGAGAATAACGGAACAAATAGATGCCCTTGAAACTTTAGGAATAGAACCCGTAAGATATCTTGTTTTACCAAGAATTGTCGGTTCTGCTATAGCTTTGCCCTTACTTACAATAGTCTCTGAACTAAGCGCTTGTATTGGAGGGGGATTTTGTGCGGTATTACTAATGAATATAAAATTAACTACTTATATAGAAGGATTGCAATTTCACTTTATGCAGCATGAGCTATTCGGCGGTTTAGTAAAAGCACTTGTTTTTGGCATACTAATGGGATTAATGAGCACATATTATGGATTCAAAACTACCGGCGGGTCAGAAGGAGTCAGCAAATCTACCACGCAATCCGTAGTATCCATACTTATTTTAATAATAATCTTTGATTTCATACTTGCCAGAATTTTATTTTAATGATAAAAATTATAAACCTTACGAAGTCTTTTAATAAAACACCTATTTTATCAGGAATTAGCCTTGAAGTCGCAAATGGGATTACGACAGTAATTATCGGTCCCTCTGGATGCGGCAAAACAGTTCTGCTTAAACATATCGTAGGTTTATTAAGACCGGATTCAGGAAAAGTATTTGTAGACGATTTTGAAGTGTCTTCTCTTTATGGAGTTCAGCTTTTCAAGCTTAGAAGACATATAGGTGTGGTATTTCAGGGAGCGGCATTATTGGACTCATTAACTGTTGCGGAAAACATTACTCTCGGTTTAAGAGAACAATCTAAAAAAACACCTGTAGCGGAATTAAACAGAATTGTAAAAGAGAAACTTGCTCTTGTTCGTCTTGAAGGAGTGGAAAATAAATTACCTTCGGAGCTTTCCGGAGGAATGAAGAAAAGAGTGGCAATAGCAAGAGCATTGGCAATGGAACCCGAATATATTTTATACGATGAACCAACAACCGGGTTAGATCCGATTACGGCAAGAAAAATAGATGAATTGATTTGTGAACTTCAGAACAAACTTAAAATCACAACAGTAGCTGTAACCCATGACCTTGCTTCTACTTATAAAATAGCAAATAAAATTGCTATGTTAAATAAAGGTAAAATAGTATTTGAAGGGACTGCCGAAGAATTGAAAAAAAATAAAGATATTGAAATATATAAATTTATCAGAGGGAGGGAATATGAGTAAACCAATGAAAACGGGAATATTTGCCTTGATTACTATTATAATATTATTTGTAGGATGGGTATGGCTGGGAAAAATTGAGTTCAAAAACAGAGGATACGAAGTTACTATCCATTTTCCTGACGTTACGGGACTAAAGGTTAATGACCCTGTAAGAATAGGTGGTGTGGAAAAAGGCGAAATAAGAGCTATTAAATATACTGCGCAATACATTGAAGTAAAAGCGGAAGTAGAATATGATGTCGTTTTATATAGCGATGCTACTGCCTCTATACTTGACGTAGCAATGATTTCAGGGACAAAATATGTTGATGTTAACCCAGGAATTTCCGGGATAGTTTTATCTAAAAATTCCCCTATAAAAGGAGATGCAAGCTATGGCATTCCTATTGCCAAACTCGGGGAAATAGGTTCTAAAATAGACGGCCTTTTATATTCATTGCAATCGCAGGATTTAATAAAATCGGCAGCCGCAACCCTGCAAAACTTAAGCGCCGCAACACAACAGTTAACTCAATTGATAAACGAAAATGGAGAAAACTTAAAAGTAACTACGGAAAATGCCAAGATAACTGTGGAAAATACTAAAAAATTGACCGAAAAATTGGATAAAATTGCCAACGATGCAGATTATGTAATGAGCAATTTAAAAGCAGGAAAAGGCACACTCGGTAAATTAACAAAAGAAGATAGTCTATACTACGAACTTAATTCCACACTTATTTCTATAAAAGAGCTTGCTAATGACATAAAAGCCAATCCTAAAAGATATCTTAAATTATTTTAATTCCTAATAAATTATTATGTCTCAAAAATCTCAAAAACGCTATATATGCCAACAATGCGGGCATTCTACATTGCAGTGGCTTGGCAAATGTCCCAGTTGCAGTGCGTGGAACACTTTTGCAGAAGAAGTAACCTTTACAAGCAAGTCAACGGTTTCCGTTAGAACTCCCTCTATTCCTATTACGAATATTTCTTCTTCCGAATCCATAAGAATTCTTACAGGCATCGGAGAGTTTGACCGTGTGCTTGGCGGTGGGGTGGTAAAAGGAGCAGTAGTTCTTGTAGGCGGAGAACCGGGCATAGGCAAATCTACTTTGTTATTGCAGGCAGTAAATAAATTCGCGCAATCGGGATTAAAAGTGCTTTATGTATCCGGAGAAGAATCTCTTTCCCAGATTAAATTAAGGGCAAACAGATTATCCGTCGACGATAAAAAAATATACATATTATCTCAAACGGATGTTTCTTCGGTTATAAACGAAATAGATGAACTCGTGCCAAATATTGTAGTTATTGATTCTATACAGACGCTTTATGATTCCGAAGTTAGCGCTATTCCCGGAAGTTTATCACAGGTAAGAGAATGCGCACTCAAGCTGATGAGCGTAGCTAAATCTCGTGATATTTCGATATTTTTAATAGGACACGTAACAAAAGAAGGAGTCATTGCAGGCCCGCGAACTCTAGAGCATATGGTTGATACGGTATTATACCTTGAAGGAGATAAAAATAATTTTTATAGAATTTTAAGGGCTGCAAAAAACAGGTTTGGGTCCACTTTTGAAATTGGTATATTTGAAATGAAGCAAAACGCATTGTCAGAAGTTAAAGACCCCTCTCAAATGTTCTTAACTGACAACTCGGAAAATCCTCCCGGCAATGTAACGACCTGTATAATGGAAGGCTCTCGGCCATTTTTAGTTGAAGTACAGGCGTTAGTAGTTCCCGTAAATTTTAGAATGCCACAAAGAGTAAGCGCAGGGATAGAATATAAAAGATTGGCAATGTTATTGGCTATTATAGAACGCAGGCTGGGAGTGAGAGTAAGCATGCAAGACGTTTTTATAAATGTAATCGGAGGGTTACAAATAGAGGAAACTGCCAGTGATCTGGCAGTGATAATGGCCGTGGTATCGGGAGTAAAAAATATATCTATCCCCAAACAACTTGTTGTAATGGGAGAAGTAGGCCTAGGTGGGGAAGTCAGACATATTCCTGCCATAGAAAACAGAATAAGAGAAATAGAAAGATTAGGATTTAAGAATTGCATAATTCCTGCAAAACATGAAAAAATAACATCTAAGATTAATTTGGTTAACGTAAAGAATATAAAGGATGCAATAGATGAAACTTTCCATAATAATAGTAAATTATAATACAAAAGATTTTTTACTGCACACTATTTCTGCCATTTATTTAAATCCTCCAAAATTTGACTTTGAAATTATAGTAGTAGATAATGCATCTACCGATGGCAGCACAGAATTAATACGAAAAAAATTTTCTTTTGTCAGGTTAATTAAAAATTCCAGAAATGTAGGTTTTGCAAGAGCAACAAATCAAGCCATACCTCGTACTAAAGGAGAATATATCCTTTTTTTGAATCCCGATGTCATCCCACAATGGAATGCAATACAAAGTTTGGTTGATTTTTTAGAACATACACCAAATGCAGGATGTGTAGGCGGAAAGTTGCTCAATAATAATGGGTCTATTCAATTTTCTTGCAGAAGTTTTCCAAACTATATAAGCGTATTTTTTGGACGTCAGTCTTTATTATCTAAACTATTTCCTAAAAGCCCTTTTTACAAATCATTTCTATTAACCGAACTTGACCACAATAAGATTCAAAAAGTTGATTGGATAATTGGAGCATGTATATTAACCAAAAGAGAGAGATTGGAACAAATAGGTTACTTAGATGAAACTTTTTTTCTCTTCCTTGAAGATACTGATTTTTGTTATCGGATAAAAAAAGCGGGATTTGATACTATCTATTTCCCGGATGCATTATTTTATCATTCTTATGGCGCAAGCATAAATAGATTCTGGGTAAAATCAAATATTGCGCACAATATAAGTATGTATAAGTTTTTTAAAAAACATTATAACCCAAATTTAATTACCAGACTAATAGCAATGATGTTTTTAACCGTCAGGGTTTTAGTTATGGCTTGTATTTACTATATTCACGAAAAATTATTGGATATAAGATTAGAAAAAGTGCCGAAGGTGGGACTTGAACCCACACCCCATTTCTGAGATAGCGCCCTGAACGCTACGCGTCTGCCAATTCCACCACTTCGGCGCAAATAAAATGTATATACTTTAAAATAACTGCTTGTATAATAGTCCCGCCTTGGCGGGATTGTCAATTAAAATTTTTAGAGGAAGCCCTTGCCATGGCGGGGATAAGGATACTTGAAGGCTTTAGTCTAAGGGCTTCTAAGGAGGAAAAATGAGCTTAGAAAAATTGGTTTTGCAAATAGACGGTAGCATTGCAACTATAAAAATAAACAGGCCGGAAGTGTTGAATGCTGTTGATGTTGACACTATACTTGAGCTTGAAACAACAATGCATTCTCTTAATGACGATAAAAAAGTAAAGGTTATCATAATTACAGGGGAAGGCAAAAGTTTTGTAGCAGGGTCAGATATTTCCAAGCTCGCTAAAATGGACTCTATTCAAGCGAGAGAATATAGCCAGATCGGACAACGGGTATTAAACTATATTGAAAACATAGAAAAGCCTGTAATCGCGGCAATAAACGGATATGCGCTTGGATCCGGATGTGAAATTGCTATGGCTTGTGACATAAGGATTGCTTCAGAAAAAGCAAAACTTGGACAACCGGAATCTAAACTTGGGCTGATACCGGGACATGGTGGCACGCAAAGACTGGCAAGGATTGTCGGAATAGCTAAGGCGAAAGAACTTATATTTACAAGCGAAATAATTGATGCACAGGAAGCATTAAAAATTGGATTGGTAAATAAAGTAGTACCCGCCGAAGAACTTGTAACGGAAGTTCAAAAAATTGCACAAACAATTTCTCAAATGGGACCTTTGGCAATAAAACTTGGAAAAACGGTTATAAATAGAGGAATAGATTCTAATTTTACCACGGGAACGGCTTACGAATCCGAAGCGTTTTCCGTATGTTTTTCTACTACGGAATCAAAAGAGGGCATAAATGCTTTTTTAGAAAAACGTAAACCTGATTGGGAAGCAAAGTAAAAAGACTTGACATTAACTAAAAAACAGAGTAATCTTTTAACATTGTTAGCATAAAAAATGATTCATTTGTTTTGGTATTTTTGAGGAGGCAAAATGAATTTAGACAACAAGCTTGAGAATGTCACAATAGTCGGCGCCGCTGGAAAAATGGGAAGTGGGATTGCTGTTTTAATAGGACAAGAAATTGCCAAACTAAAAATTAAAAATCCTGACAAAACATATAAATTGAATCTTATTGACACCAACGAAAAAGCATTAAATGGTTTATATTCATATATAAAATCTCAATTTGTAAAAGTAGCAGAAAAATCAATAGTTGGGTTACGTTTTATGTACAAGGAAAGAGAAGATTTGATTGAAAATAAAGACATTATCGATGCCTTTGTTGAAGATGCCTTAGGAAGCATAAGATTTGGCAGTAATCTTGAAATGGCTAATAATTCAAAACTCATATTTGAAGCAATTTTAGAAAACGAGGATATTAAAATTTCTTTATTAAAAAAACTTAATCAAAATTGTAGCCAAGATGCTTTTTTCTTTACGAATACTTCAAGTATTCCTATTAGTTTTCTTGATGAAAAAGTTGGTCTTAATGGTAGAATAATAGGGTATCACTTCTACAATCCTCCTGTAGTTCAAAAACTTTTAGAGGTAATTTCCGGCAATACAACTCTTCCTGAAGTTAAAGACACTGCTAAAGAATTGGGGGAAAGACTTCGTAAAAAACTCTTGCCCGCCAATGATATCGCAGGATTTATTGGAAATGGTTATTTTATGCGAGATGGATTATATGGAATAGAAGAAGTAGATAAACTAAAACCTTCTTACTCAACACCTGAAGCTATTTATATGATAAACCGTATAACGCAAGATTTCCTTATACGACCTATGGGAATATTCCAACTTATAGATTATGTTGGAGTTGAGGTTTTTCAATGGATTCTACTGGTTATGAATAAACATTTAAAAGATACTACCTTGCATAATAAACTAATTGATTTAATGGTCGCTAAAAAAATATTGGGCGGTCAAAATTCCGATGGTTCGCAAAAAGATGGATTTTTTTCTTACAAAAAAAATAAAATGATAGGAGTGTATGACATAGAAAAATGCGAATATATGCCAATAGAAGAAAAGTGGAAAATAAATATGGACAGCAAGCTAGGGGAACTTCCTACAGGATTCGCTACATGGAAAAATCTTCTTTCTGCAGAAGATAAAGATAACTTATTAAAAACTTATTTCAATAACCTTAACTCTGATACTACACTCGGAGCAAAAATAGCAAAAAGATATCTTGAACGTTCTAAAGAAATAGGAAAAGAACTGGTAAAATCAAAAGTAGCATTATCGGAAGAAGACGTAAACACTGTGCTGACTAATGGATTTTTCTGGCTTTACGGACCTATAAATAATTATATTTAATTATGCGAAGCCCTTTGGGTAATATCCCTTAGTCCGCCTGAGCGGAGTATCCAGTTCTGCTGGATATTTAATTTTTATACGAATATGAACAACGGGAGGCATTTATAATGTGTAAATATAATATTAAGCCCTTGGGCGATGCCATTAGGGATTGGAATCCGGCTCCGCTGGGCAAGTTTTTCTTAAAACTATTCGTTTGTTTATTTGTGTTAACGTTGCCATCCATTGGGTTAAAAGGAGACGTATCAACAGGAATGCAAGATGTTATTGAAAAAGTCAAATCTGACCCTGAACTTACACAACAAGCTCAAAAAATATTAAAAGAACAAGATCTAACAAAAACACCCGAAGAAGAAGACACTATTCTTAATAAAAAAACTCTTCTTTCAAAGGACACGTCTAATTTACCCTCAATTATAGAACAAATGTTTTCCGAAAATACTCCTCTTGAAGTTCAAAGAAATATTTCTCAATTTGGATATAATATTTTTGAAACATCCAATAAGTTTTCTCCTGCAGAATTAACTCCCGTTCCACCAGAATATGTTATTGGTCCTAATGATGAAATTATAATCAGTATTTGGGGAAAAGTACAAGAAACATTCAAGGTTGAGGTTGACCGTGATGGGAAAATTATTTTACCAAAAGTTGGTGCAGTCTATGTGTGGGGATTAAAATTTAGCGAGTTAGAACCGCTTATATATAAACAATTGGAACAACATTATACCAACTTACAGCTTTCAGTTACCATGGGAAGTTTGAGAAGCATAAAAGTATTTGTTCTCGGAGAAGTAAAATATCCCGGGAGTTACACGATGTCGGCATTGGCCACTTCTTTTTATGCGCTTTTTTCTGCAGGTGGTCCTACGAAACTCGGCAGTATGAGAAATATTAAAGTAATAAGTGGAAGCAGCGAAAAGCCAATAGATCTTTATGATATATTGCTTTATGGTAGTAAAAAAAGCGATTATTTTTTAAATTCTGGAGATATAATTTATGTGCCCTCAATTGGCAGAATAGCCGGTATAGCAGGAAGCGTTAAACGTCCTGCAATCTATGAATTATCCAGCAAAGAAACATTAAGTGATCTTATAAAAATGGCGGGAGATGTAACACCTGTTGGATATTTGAAAAGAATACAGATTGAGAGAATTGAAGCGCATAAACAAAAAATTGTTACCGAATTAAAATTTGATAAATCTTCCGAAAACTTTGAAATAGAAGATGGTGATTTTGTCCTTATATCTCCCATATTACCTAAAAGACATAATTATGTTGCCCTTTCTGGTAATATCTATAGACCTGGTGAATATACTATCAAACCAAATTTCAGGATAAAAGATTTGATAGAAGAAGCCGAAGGGATTAGACCCGGGACTTATATGAAGCGTGCAGAAATTTCGCGTTTCAAAGCAGATAAAACACAGGAAATTATTCCAATCAATTTGGAAGCTGCTTTACAAGGAGATTCAAGCAATAACATACTATTATCCGAATGGGATACCATAAAAGTATATGCCGAAACAGAAGTTTTCCCAACCAAATACGTAGTCGTAAGTGGTGCAGTAAAAAAACCGGATAAATATACCTTAACTCCAAATATGACAATCGGGGACCTTATATTTAAAGCAGGAGGATATATTTTTAATGCAGACCCCAAAGCATCGGAATTTTGTAGAATCCTATCTGGGAAAATACCCAAAACCGCAAGCATAGACTTGAATGATCCTTTTTCTCTGAATATAAAACTTCAACCTTCTGATTGGGTATTTGTTCGTGCAAATACAAAATGGTCTGAATTGCCTTACGTAACGCTTACGGGAGAAGTTCTTCATCCAGGCACATATATGATAAGCCCAAACGAAAAGCTCGCTTCGATAATTAAAAGAGCGGGTGGATTTACAGATAAAGCTTTTTTAAGTGGCGCAGTATTAACTCGTAAGGATGTAAAAGAACAGGAAATTAAAGCTACACAGGATTTCTTAAATAGCACCCGTAAAAACTTATTACAACAATCAACTATGATTCAAAATGCAAGCCTTACCGACGCAGAAAATAAACAAGGGCAAGAGCTTATAAAACGATATGAATCTTCCATAGATTTAATTTCTCAAATAGGTGTCCCAGGTAGAATACAAATTGACTTAACTTCTCCTAAAGCCCAAAGTTTTAATATTTCATTAAAAGGTGGAGACAGTCTGCATATTCCGGAAATTCCAAGTGCAGTCCAAATCATAGGTTGTGTTTATAATCCCTCTGCAATTATTTATAATGAAGGGAAATCTCTTAGCTGGTATGTTAAAGAGGTAGGAGGGTTGACACCCGAAGGAGATAAAGCCCGTATGTATGTTCTGCAAGCATCCGGCAGAATAAATAAAGGAAGTAAAATAGGAAAGGGCGATATTATAGTAGTACCCGCAAAATTATCAATTCACAGACCAAAAGGTGAAATAATTAAAGATGCGGCACAAGTACTTTATCAATTAGGATTTGCTGCAATAGCAATATATGGCATTATGAACAAATAAAACAATGAGCGAAGAAATAAATATTCTTGACTATTTTAAAGTAATAAAAAAACACTGGAGATTATTGGTTATCCTTTTCATTGTAATAGAAATTATTACTTTCGTTTTTAGCATAACTCGAACTAAACTTTATGATGCCACTGCTACTATTCTTCAACCTGAAATGATTTCCGATGTCAAAAGTGGTTCAGGACTTTCATCTCTACTGGCGCAACAATTACCGGGAGGGTTATATGGTGGAGGCGCTGCATCTCAAGCTATCCTAGTAATGCTAAAATCGAGGCGTATGGCAGAATTTGTAGAACAAAATTTTAATATACTGGCTCTTTATAAAATAAAAAGCCACTCGGATGCAGTAACTCAAATAAGGGGAATGACCAGTATTTCCTTATCAAAAGACAATACAATAACAATTAATGTAACCGCCGTAGACCCAAAACTTGCCGCGAATATAGCTAACTTTTATGCGGCAAATCTTGATAGTATAAATGAAAAACTAAAAATTTCTTCTATAAAACCTATTGCTACTTTACTTGATTCAGCAGTCACGCCACAATTTCCATCTTACCCAAAAATAAAATTCAATTTACTAGTTGCAGGAATTCTTGCTCTTTTTATAGGGATATTATTGTCTTTTTTCTTAGAATATTTTTCAGCATTTATAAAAAAATCATAGTACCACAAGCATCTTGCTTGTGATTAGATTGGTAAATACAGTGTACCGCAAGTATCTTGCTTACCTGCCGAACAGACAATCTTGTAGATAGGTTGATAAACCATGGATTTGAATAATATTAAATTTTGTGACTTCAAAACCGATGCCCCCCTTAGTTCTTATACAAGTTTTAAAATTGGAGGGGTTTGTCCTGCCATCATATTTCCCAAAAGTATAGAAGGAGTACAGTCTGCACTACAATTTGCGATTGAAAACAACTTAAAGTGTTTCATAATCGGCAATGGAACAAATATTTTATTTCCCGATAAATCTCCCTATAATCTTATTATACGAATATGCAGTCCTTTTCTTGAGGAGATAAAAGAAACAACCAATCCTTATATATTTCAAATACAAGCAGGTACTTTAATTTCTACTTTTTTAAAATTTGTTACAGAAAATAGTTTAACCGGGGCAGAATTTCTTAGTGGAATCCCAGGCACTATTGGAGGTGCAACTTTTATGAATGCCGGTGCTCAGGGTAAATATATTAGCGAGATTATAAGAAAAGTTGAAGTTATGGATAAGAATTATAAAACCTATTGGTTAGACAAATCGGAAAGCGGTTTTGAGTATCGGAATTCAAGATTCAAAACAAGCGGAGAGATAATATTGGGCGCTGAAATTAAATTAACCCACGGTAACAAAGAAAAAATCAACACCGAAATTAAAGATCTTTTAAATTATCGAAACAATAGACTCCCTCTGGATTTACCAAGCGCCGGTTGTGTATTTAAAAATCCCAAAAATGGTCCGGCCGCATATTTTATAGAATTAGCCGGATGCAAAGGATTAAAAATTGGAGGAGCTTTGGTGTCGACAAAACATGCAAACTTCATACTAAATGCCGGGGATGCCACTTATAAAGACGTTAAATCACTCATCGTAGAAGTTAAAAAAAGAGTATATGACAAACTCAGTATCTCGTTAGAAACAGAAGTTATCATACTTTAATAAAAATATTTGACAATGAATGTATAGAATATATACTCTATAACTTATGAGAAAATCTTTCATTGCAGGAAATTGGAAATTAAACAAACAAGTATCTGAAGCAGTAGAGACAAGCAAAACAATTAAAGAAGGAACAAAAAATTTGTCAGGAGTAGATATATGTATTTGCCCGACTTTTACCGTTCTAAAATCCGTATATGAAATAACAAAAGACTCAAACATCTCATTAGGAGCACAGAATTTATGGTACGAAAACCAGGGAGCATATACAGGAGAAATCGGAGCATCTTCCCTATTAGATGTTGGCTGTAAATATGTAATTATTGGACATTCCGAAAGGCGCAAATACTTAAATGAGTCTGATGAAATTATTGCGCATAAAACTTTGTCTGCTTTAGAAGCAGGACTGATTCCTATTGTATGCATAGGAGAAACTTTAGAGGATAGAGAATCCGACAAAGCTCAAAAAGTAATCGAAACACAATTTAGCGGAGCTTGCAAGAATCTACCTGCAGACAAATTCTCCAAAATTATTATTGCCTACGAGCCTGTATGGGCAATAGGAACAGGAAAAACAGCAACCCCGGAAATTGCAGAAGGAATGCATAAATTCATACGACAACTAATAGAAAATAAATATACTAAAGAACTTGCAGAAAATTGCAGAATACTTTATGGCGGAAGTGTAACCCCTGCTAATATAGAAAGCTTGATGAAAGAAAAAGACATAGATGGAGCATTAGTGGGTGGCGCAAGCCTTGCCCCCGAATCTTTCATAGAAATCGTAAAAAAATCTCAAAACAAATAATATCCCTTATCTCTCGGTTTTTATATTTCGATTTTTAATTTCTCTATTTACCCTCACTATCCCTTTGCAATAGTCCCCATTAGGCGGGGTATCCGGTTCCGAATAGTATAAAACTTGACAGTTTTAAAATTCACCTCCAAAATACTCTCTCAATATGTATCTAATAATATATATTTTTAATCAAGATACTTTATAAAAATGAAGAAAATTTTTCTTGTAGGAGGAGCAAGGCCTAATTTCATGAAAATTGCTCCGCTATGGAAGGAATTTAAAAAATATAAACATTTGGATGTTTCTATTGTTCATACAGGTCAACATTATGACTTTGAAATGTCTCAAGCTTTTTTCCAAGACCTGAAGCTTCCAAACCCTAATTTTTATTTAGGTATTGGGCCCGGAACGCATGCAGAACAAACTGCAAACATAATGATAAAATTTGAAAAATTGTTATATACGGAAACTCCTGATATCGTAATAATCGTTGGAGATGTTAATTCTACAATAGCTTGCGCGCTCGCTACTATAAAGTTTCGATGTTCCGTCAATTCTACAAACCGTCCTTTGATTGTTCATATAGAATCAGGGTTAAGAAGCTTTGACAGAACTATTCCGGAAGAAATTAATAGGGTTTTAACTGACACAATATCAGATTTGCTTTTCACTCCCTCATTAGATGCTAATGAAAACCTGAAAGAAGAAGGAACATTGGAAAGCAAAATATATTTCACCGGTAACATTATGATAGATAGTTTGCTTGCCTACAAGAAATTAGCAAAAAAATCAAAGATTTTAGAAAAACTCGGGTTAAAAAAATATGCGCTTTTAACTCTTCACAGACCAAATAATGTAGATGATAAGAAAATTTTGATAGAGATAATAAACACACTAAAAGAAATATCAAAAACAATACCTATTGTCTTTCCGGCACACCCACGAACTAAAAAACGACTCACTGAATTCGGTTTGCTCCCTGACGCGCCAATAACGCTATCCTCTAATAACCCATCAGCTATTACTAATAACTTTTTGATAATTGATCCGGTTAGATATATAGATTTTCTTTCACTGGAATCGAATGCAAAATTTATTTTAACAGACTCCGGAGGCATTCAGGAAGAAAGTACTGTTTTAGGTATCCCCTGTTTGACTTTACGAGATAATACTGAACGTCCTATCACTGTAACTCAGGGAACAAATATTATTGTAGGGACAAAAAGAGAAAGCATTTTAAAAGCAGTTTATAAAATAATGACCATTAAGACAAAAAAAAGGAAAATCCCTGAATTATGGGATGGGAAAACAGCGCAAAGGATTGTAAAAATATTAAATAGGGAACTATAAAAATGTGTGGAATAGCCGGTATCTGGGATTTTAAAGACAAGTTAGATGTTGTTGCCTTGAATAGGATGAAAGAGAGTTTATATCATCGTGGTCCGGATGATAGTGGAATATATTTAGATGAACAAAATAACTTAGGGTTAGCGCATACAAGACTTTCTATAATAGAACTATCTGAAAAGGGGCACCAGCCTATGATTGATAAAGAGTCAAATTTAGTCATTGTTTATAATGGGGAAATCTACAATTACTTGGAAATAAAAAAAGAATTAAGATGTCTTGGGTATAAATTTTTTAGTAATTCGGATACAGAAGTAATATTAAAAAGTTATAAAGAATGGGGAACGCATTGTCTTGAAAAATTTAGAGGAATGTTCAGTTTTTGTATCTTTGACGTTAAGAAGCAGGAATTATTTCTTGCCAGAGACAGGCTTGGGATAAAACCACTCTATTATTTTAACGATGGAAACAAATTCATTTTTGGTTCAGAGATAAATACTATAAAAGCATCCGGTTTAGCTAAAGAAATCAATTCGAACACTATAGGACTTTTTTTATTCTTGGGGTATATCCCATCGCCTTCAACATTTTACAAAAATATAGTCTCCCTTGAACCGGGATTTTTCCTGAAAATCTCCAAAAATAATAAGCTTGAAAAATCTCAATATTACAATTTAAAAAATATTTTTCTTAATGAAGAAAATACTGAAAATTCTCTTTCTGAAGCAGTAAAAAAGACAAAAGATACTTTATTAGAAAGCCTAAAATATCACCTTGTTAGTGATGTCGAAGTAGGCGTATTCCTGTCAGGAGGAATAGATTCTTCTGCCCTTGTTTCCTTGATGAGACAAGCAGGGTTTCAGAAAATAAAGACTGTTGCTATAATATTTCCCGATAATTTATTATACGATGAAAGTAAGTACGCGCAGATTGTATCAAAAAAATTCAAAACCGAACATATTGAAATGGAAGTAAAAAGTACCGATATCATTAATTATCTGGATAATATCTTTTCATTTATGGGGCAGCCGACGACAGATGGAATAAATACTTATTTTGTTTCAGCAGCTGCAAAAAAGGCTGGACTAAAAACAGTATTGTCCGGATTAGGAGGGGATGAAATTTTCGGAGGATATCCTTCTTTTGAAAACATTCCCATAATCTGTAAATATCTAAAACTACTTAAAATATTCCCCCAAAATCTATGGACAAATTTTTTACCTGTAAAACAAAAAGGAAAGATGAATTTTCTTGCGAAAAATGATAATATGCGATTTTCCGATATTTATTCTGTATATCGTGGGATTTTTACTCCAGAAGAAATAAAACAAATTCTTAATCCGGATTTGAATACTAATGTTTTAGAACACTCTCACTTTGATGACATTTCGTTCTATACTAAAGATGATTATTTTAAAAATATTTCGTTTTTAGAAACTAATTGTTATATGGCAGGACAGTTACTAAGAGATGTTGATAGTTTTTCAATGGCACATTCTTTAGAAATAAGAGTGCCGTTTGTTGACCATATAGTTATTGAGAATATCGCTAAAATTCCTTCCCTTTATAAAACTTGTAAAAAAAGAGAGTCTCCCAAGGATTTATTAATAACGGCTATTGGTGACTTGCCGGAAGAGATAGCTGCCCGACGTAAAATGGGATTTATATTTCCGTTTGAATATTGGTTACATACCGAATTAAAACAATTAATGTATGATTCGTTATTGGAAACCACTATTTTCAAAAGGGAAGCCATTGAAAATGCTTTATATTTGTTCTCCAAGAAAGAGATTCACTGGTCAAAAATATGGGCATTATTTGTTCTTAATAAGTTTTTAAGCTGAAACATCTTTGCCCTTTGCCCTTTGCCCTTTGCCCTCTGCTCCTTGCTCAAAGATAAAAAAGACTTGACAGTTTTTAAGTTTAATCCTAAAATACCCCACTTATGTGGTGGGAATATATGAGCATCTATGTGGTATAAAATATTATTTGCTTTTTTAATAAGTTTTGTTGTTCAATATTTAATGATATGGTCATGTCATAGATATGGGATTTTTATTGACAAGGTAAAAAAATTACCACAAAAGTTTCACAAAGTTTCTACTCCCCGGTGTGGAGGAATTGGAATACTTTTAGGAAGTTGTACTTTTCTATTATTTGACAAGATTGGATTATTTTTGATACTTGCAAGCATACCAGTTTTGATTGTTGGGATACTAGAAGATTTCACAAGAAAAATACTTCATTATAACTTAAGACTTCTATTAATAAGTACATCCTCGGTTTTATTCATATTATTATTTCCTGAAGTTTTAACAAGAATACATATACCAATAACAAATATACCAATAATTGATTCGTTCCCGGTAAAAATTATCTCCGCAATAGCTATATTGTTTATGATAATAGCAATTACCGGGGTAACGAATGCAATAAATATTATTGATGGGTTTAACGGATTAGCTTCCGGAACATCTTTAATTGCTTTTATGTTTCTAGGATTTATGGCTTATATAGTAGGAGATATTGAACTTTTAAAAATAATCGTGTTCCTTGGTACCGCAACTTTAGGTTTCTTTTTATGGAATTTCCCAAGAGCAAAGATATTTCTTGGGGATGGCGGAGCTTATTTACTAGGATTTACTCTTGCGACTATTTCTCTTCTACTTGTGTGCAGAAATACGGCTGTTTCAATATGGTATCCATTGATAATATTAGGATATCCCGTATGGGAAGTATTATTTTCAATATATAGGAAAGCACTGGTTCGGAAAAAAAGCCCTATGCAACCGGATAGAGTTCACTTACATATGTTGATTTATAGCCGTATAACAAATAAGAGTCACACAAAGACTTCTTTATATTTATGGCTGCCTTCAATATTAATGGGGGGTTTAGCCTTGAAATGGTACGATCTGGCATTGGTATTGGTGGGAATATTTGTTTTATATATAATTTCTTATGCTTATTTTTATAACAATATAGTAAAATTTAAGTTTAAAAAACAAAAGAGCAGATAGAGAGGAAATTATGAAAAATATTTTCTTTATACTTATTACCCTTTTTTTAAGCGGGCAGGTTTTGTATGGGCAACTTAACAATAGGGTACATATATGGGGAGAAGTAAAGAATCCGGGAGTATATGAATTACCTGCCGGGACAAGTATTGTAGATTTGATTTCCGTAGCTGGCGGCCCTACCGGATATGCTGATTTATGTAAAATTCAAATTACACACAGGAATGAAAAGATTAACATAGAAAAGATTAATTTGAGTAAATATTTGGGAAAAGGAAATATTAAATCTTTATACATAATAGAAGATGGAGACGTTATTAGAATTCCACAGAATTGGTGGTACAAGTGGCGAACTATGATAACTGTTGCAGCTGATATTGCAATAATTGCAAACGTATATTATTGGTATAAAAATAGCAGGTAAAATATTATGGAACAAGACTTTTCACTATACGATTTATTAAATGTTTTAAGAAGAAGAAGAAATTTAATATTTATAACTATATTTGGGATTTTGTTCTTTGTATTTTTATTCAATGAAATGAGTGCCCCTGTTTATGAAGCAAAAACAACTATTGAAATGGAAAAAGAAAAAGAACCTTTTGCCATTGGGGATTTTGATTATTTGGGAATTTCTTCAAATACATATATTAAAAATAGAATAGAAGAAATAAAATCAAGGACATTATCGGAAGAAGTAGTTTCTTCTCTACCCTGGGATGTTTTATCCAAATTTAATGTTCCAAAATCCTATACGGACAATACTAAAAAAATAAAATATATAGCAAACATTATAAGGGGAGGAATAACTGCTGAACCTATTAGAGAATCAGATATTATAAATATTAAAGTCCAAAATGAAAATCCTCTTGTTGCTATGACTGTTGCAAATACAATGGTAGATGTTTTAAAAAACAGGCAAGTTAAATTCAAAAGGGAAGAAATAGGCGCCATCCGGGAATTTATAGAAGAACAACTGAAAACGTTTAAAGACCAACTTATGATAGCAGAAGGGGCTTTAAGAAATTTCAAACAAGCAGACAGGGTTACTTATTTAAATATGGAAACGACCGAAATCTTAAGAAGAATGACAGAGGCAGAAGTTTTATACAACGCAGCAAAATCCGATAGAGGCGCTACTGAACGAAGACAGGGATATATTGACACTACGTTATCAATGGAAAAATGTAAACTACCTTCTTCTATAACAAATATTACGAGTCCATGGTCAGAAAAATTAAAAGAGAAACTGTTAGAGTTAGAGGTTCAATACACTACATTAACAGTTCAGGGTTATCCAGATGACCATCCGCAAATTACAAAATTAAAAGAACAGATAGCACAAACAAAACAAAATTTAATTAAAGAAATATTAAAAGTAGTGAAAGGAGAAACAATAATTGACCCTATATCCCGAATTCACGATTTGATGACAGAAAAAATTGCCATTGAAATAGAACTCGAAACCCATAAAGCAAAAGAAGATATATTAAAAGGAATCGTGGATACTTACGATAAGAAGTTACAATCTTTACCGGAAAAAGAATTTAAATTAGCACAGCTTACAAGAGCTTCCGAAGTAAATGACAAGATATACAGAACACTTCTTGAAAAATACGAAGAAGCCAGAATAACAGAAGCGGGGAAGACAAGTAATATCCGAACACTGGATACTGCTGAACTTCCTAAATCTCCGATAAAACCTAAAAAGAAATCAAACTTAGCATTAGGATTGATAGTAGGAATAGTACTGAGTATAGGTTTAGCATTTGGGTTAGAAGCTCTGGATAAATCAATAAAAACAGTTGAAGATGTGGAAAAAGTATTACCGGTAATAGGTTCTGTTCCATCAATTAAAAGAGAAGGCAAAAGAAAAACTATTGTATGGTTGAAAGGAACACAAACCAATAAAGAAAAAGAGGGTAGAATTCGTTTACTTACCAATTTGCCGGCAAGATCACATGCAGTTGAATCTTATCGTGGAATACGAACTAATATTGGATTTGCAAGCCCGGATAAGCCGTTAAAAATGGTGCTTATTACAAGTGCCTGTCCGTCGGAAGGGAAATCTCTTACAACTGCTAATCTAGCAATTATTATGGCGCAAACAAATATGAAAACGTTAGTAATAGACGCCGATTTGAGAAAACCACAAGTGGCTTATTTATTTGATAAGCCTAGAGAACCTGGTGTTACTGATGTGCTGGCAGGTTCAGCAGAATTAAAAGACGTGATAATTCCAACCGTTATAGACAATCTCTGGATTATTCCGGCAGGAACAATTCCTCCTGACCCGACAACTCTTTTAAGTTCACAAAAAACAAAAGATTTATTGAATAAATTAAGAAAGGATTTTGACTTTATATTAATAGATACTCCTCCAATAGTTTCCGTTACGGATGCTCTTATATTAAGCCCGGAAGTAGATGGAGTAATTCTTGTTGCCCGTTCCGAAAAAACAGGAAAAGATACAATACTAAAAGCCTTTAAATTGCTAAATAATAGGAATACAAAAGTATTAGGAGCAGTAATTAATGATGTTGATGTTGAGCACGTTTATGGCAGGTATGGGTATTATTCGCATTATTACGATTACTATACAGATGAAAGCACAAAGAAACATCATAAGAAAAAAATAAGGATTTAGTGAAACTTCATTGGATGAAAATTATAGGTACCCCACAATTTTTAAAAATATAACCATTCTTTTGAGAAAAAAACTGCTGTCAATACAAGGGAGCGAAAAATGTTAAATAATAAAACAATTTTAATTACCGGCGGTACAGGTTCTTTTGGGAAAAAGTTTACAGAGGTAGTCTTCAAGAAGTATAAGCCTAAAAAAGTAATTATTTTCAGCAGGGATGAATTTAAACAATACGAGATGGCAAAAATCTTTCCGGAGAATAAATATCCTATTCGTTTTTTCATAGGAGATATAAGAGAGAAAGAAAGACTTGTAC
>JAQTXJ010000027.1:0-22040 GCA_028688815.1 bacterium
TAAAATATGATACTGTAATAGGGGAGAGGGGAATAAAATTATCAGGAGGAGAAAGGCAAAGACTGGCAATTGCTCGTGTACTTTATAAAAACCCACCGATTCTTATATTTGATGAAGCAACTTCCCATTTGGATAATGTAACGGAATTTAAATTGCAAGAAGCTATACAAAAATTACTTGCAAACAGGACCGCAATAGTTATAGCACACAGATTATCTACTGTTCAGAATATGCATCGTATAGTTGTTATGAATGAAGGTAAAATAGTGGAAGAAGGAACTCACGAAGAACTTATAAAAGCAGGAAATTTGTACCAAAAGCTTGCACAAACAGAATTAAAGTAGTTTTTTCTTTTTGTTGAATGTCTTTTTCACCTTTACACTTTTCAGATTACATTCCCGCCCTTTTATTAAATCAATCCTCTTGGAATTACATTTTTCACATCTTAAATCCGGTAATAAAAAGTGATATAAAGGATCAGCAGAAAATTTTATATTTCCACTATAACCACACTTATTACAATACACAATAGGCTTTATTCTTTTTATATTAATATTAATTTTATTAGTATCTTTTAATAATTCTTTTAACCAGAATTTAATTTGTTCTTCGTTTGCAAATGTAAATTCACCAAGTTCAATATTTAAACCTATTATTTTTAGGTCATTCTGTCGTTTTTTGAATTCATTTAAATGCATAATGATTTCTTTTGCAATTGTGAATTCGTGCATTTTATATGTGTGATTAAAGAAGTTTTTATTTTAATAACTTACTAATGAAAGTGGCGAGAATTTCAACTCCTATGTTTTTCCGTGCACTGGTTTCAAAAACTTTTATACCGGGTTTTATCTTTTTCATAGCAGATTGTAATTTCTTAGGTTCTACGTCCATTACATCCTTCAATTCTATTTTATTAATTACTCCTACATCAGCTTCCATGAATATATAAGGATGTTTTACAACCATAAAAGGTCCTTCTGTCACGGAAACAACTACCATTCTTTTGTGTGTTCCGAGTACAAATTCTCCGGGACATATAAGATTTCCTACATTTTCAATAATTAATAAATCAATTTTATTTAGAGAGAGCTCCTTAAGTGCTTTTCTTACAAGATTGGCATCTAAATGACATTCTTTTCCTGTATTTATCTGAATTACTTCTGCTCCCGCAGATTTAATAATATCTGCATCCAGAGTTGTTGTTAAGTCTCCACATAAAACGGCAATTTTATATTTTTTACTTAAAATGCTTACTATTTTTGTTATTAATGTAGTTTTGCCGGCACCTATTGCTCCCATAATATCAATTCCTAAAATATTATGTTTTTCTAATAATTTTTTATTCTCTCTTGCTATTTCTTTGTTCTTTTTAAGAAGGTCTTCAGACAACTCAATGTCGAAAATTTCACCATCAATACTTTCTATGATTTTAGTTTTTCTTTGCATCCTGTCCTTTTATTTATGTTTTTTAATTGCATCTTCTACTATTTTTATTGCGCAATAATCTCCACACATAGTGCATACTTCCGACATTTTTGGTTTCCTTTCCGAGCGAAACTTTTTCAATATTTCGGGATCTATTGCCAGTTCTGTTTGTCTGTCCCAGTCTAATTTTTTTCTTGCTTTAGAAAGCTCGTTGTCCCTTTCTTTTGCGCCTTTTATTCCCTTTACAATGTCTCCTGCGTGTGCTGCAATTTTTGATGCAATTATCCCTCTTCTGACTTCTTCTATATTGGGTAATCCACCGTGTTCTGCAGGAGTAACATAGCATAAAAAATCTGCCCCTGCGGAAGCTGCAATTGCGCCACCGATAGCGCTTGTTATTTCATCATATCCGGGGGCAATGTCCGTAACTATAGGACCTAAAACATAAAACGGTGCGCCCTGGCATATTTTTTTCTCCAATTGTATGTTCATTGCTACTTCATTTAGAGGAACATGTCCGGGGCCCTCTATCATTACCTGTACGCCTCTTTTGTTTGCTCTTTCTTTAAGTTCTCCAAGAATAAGAAGTTCTTGAATTTGAGCTCTGTCCGTTGCATCACCAATTGCTCCGGGTCTGAATCCATCGCCAAGAGATAAAATAACATCATATTTATATGCAATATCAAGTAAACGGTCAAACTCCTCATATAAAGGATTTTCTTTCTTATTTGCTAACATCCATGTGATTAAAAATGCTGCGCCTCTTGAAACGACATCCATAATCCTTGTTTGAGCACATAACCTGTCGAAAACTTCTCTTGTAACTCCGCAGTGTACGGTTATAAAATCTATTCCATCTTTAGCCTGTTCTTCGATGACTTTGAAAATATCATCAGAAGTCATAAAGACGATACCACCTTTGGATTTAACTGTTTCCGTAGCTATCTGGTATATAGGGACTGTTCCAATTGGACCGGCAAAAGTCTCCTGAATAACTTTTCTAAATTTTCTTAAATTCCCGCCTGTGGATAAATCCATAATCGTATCTGCTCCTGCTTCTCTTGCTACTTGAGCTTTCTTTTTCTCCAATTTAATATCACAACAGTCTGTGGAAGAACCAATGTTTGCATTTATCTTAGTTCTCAGCCCTTTGCCAATTCCACAAGGATGTTTTAGACTGTATTTTGAGTTGCAGGTAATAACAATTTCACCATTTGCTACTCCTTTAGCTATAATTTCAGGGGATAATCCTTCCTGTTTTGCAACAGCTCTCATTTCTGGAGTGATTTTTCCCTTAAGTGCATAACTAATTTGTGTCATATTTTAGTCCAAATCAACAGTGCCTACTGTTGATTTTTCTCTTGTTCCCTTAAAAAAAGGAGGTTTTGATTGCATTTCCCTGTCGCTCATAGAACAATTGCCGTCAAACATAACCCCTTCTTCTATAATAAGTTGCTTACATTTTATGTCGCCTTTAAGTCTTGAACCTGTTCCAAATTCTGCTCTTCCACTTATAAAAATATTTCCATCTATACTACCGGCAAGCATAAATTCTTTTGCATGAATATCTCCTCTTACTTTTCCTGTTTTTCCAATAACGATAGCTTCCGTAACGTCAAGATTCCCTTCTACAATTCCATCTACTCTTATACTGCCTTCTACTTTAAGTCTACCGTTGACTATGGTTCCAATACCAATGATGTTAGTAATAGTCGCTCTTGGTTCTTTCATTGAACCTCCTTTACTTTAAAATGTCTCTTGCAATAACAAGCTTTTGTATTTCAGAAGTCCCCTCATATATCTCTAAAATCTTAGCGTCTCTGTAAAAACGCTCAATCGGATAATCTTTTGTGTATCCATAACCGCCATGAATTTGCAGTGCTTTTCGGGATACATTAACTGCTGTATCCGAAGCGAAAAACTTTGCCATTGCGGAATATCTGGAGAATTTGGTCATGCCGCTATCTTTACAATAAGCTGCATAATAAACAAGCCATCTTGCTGCTTCTATTTGTGTTGCCATTTCTGTAATCATTGCTTGGATTAATTGAAATTCAGCAATTGGTTTCTCAAAAACTTTTCTTTCTTTGGCATATTTTAATGCGGTATCAAAAGCTCCTTCTGCAACGCCTAATGCCTGTGCACCAATATCAATTCTTGATACATCAAGTAAATGCATGCAAATTTTGAACCCGTCTCCTTCTTTACCTAGAATGTTGGTTTTTGGTATTTTTACATTCTCAAACATTAATTCGGAATTAGAAGTCCCTCGCATTCCCATTAAATCCTCATGTTTCCCTATCGTAAATCCAGGAGTATCCCGTTCTACTATAAAAGCACTTATGCCTTTATGTTTTAATTCTTTGTTAGTATAAGCAAAAACAATGAAAATACCAGCTTCCCCAGCATTAGTAATAAATCTCTTTGTCCCATTAAGTATATAATTGTCTCCATCTAACAAGGCAGTTGATTCCATCCCTGCCACATCTGATCCTGCATTAGGTTCTGTAATTCCTATGGCACCTATCTTGTCTCCTTTACAAAGGGAAGGTAACCATTTTTTCTTCTGTTCTTCTGTCCCAAAATTATAAATAGAATAGCAAATGAGAGCATTATGAACGGCAACAATAACGCCTGTGGAAGGGCATACTTTTGAAAGCTCTTCTACTACAATAGCTAGTGAGAAAAAATCAAATCCGGCACCGCCATACGTTTCAGGTACTACAACTCCCATTAATCCTAACTTCCCTAGCTTTTTTATATTTTCCTTAGGGAACTTAGCATCTCTATCTATCTCTGCTGCCATAGGTTCTATTTCTGCTTTAGCGAATTTACGAATCATTTCCTGTAACATTTTTTGATCTGCATTTAATTCAAAATCCATAGAGCCCCCTAATTTCTTAGCTTACCTGAGAATCATAAGTTTATAAACTTTAGATATTTCTTCTTTTGTAGATCCTTCTGATGCTGCATTGATTTTATATAAGTATATACCATTAGCTACTCTATTCCCGAGTTTATCTCTCGTGTCCCAGTAAATTTTATTTGAGCCTGGCAATAAAGCTGCGGATTCTATAGTTTTAATAAGTCTGCCGGAAACAGTATAAATTTTTATAGTTACGCTTGCTTGTTTTGATAAAAAGAAATGAAATTCCGTGTGTTCTCCTCGCACAGGATTTGGAAAATTCATAACTTTTGTAAGGGTTAGTTGGCTTGCAGGTTCAATTCTTAAGATAGCCGTGGCGACACTTGTATTGCCTAAGTTATCAGATGCCTGAAACACTAGAGTATCTATTTTCTCAGTTAAATCCAGTGGATATGAAATCCTCCCGCGAGTACAACTACCAATATCATATTGAAAATAATCCGCAAGTTGTATATCTACGAATTGTAATGTGCCACTTTTTATTCTAAGTGTAAGGGCAAGATCAAGCGGCATTATTTTATTAAATGTATTTATTCCGGATTCATCTTCTAATATGGCTGAAAATGTGAATTGTCCAGGCACCGTAAAGAAAGTATCTGGTGCTCCCAATTTAATCGCTTTACCATTTGCAGCCATTGTAATTTTAGGACCTGTTATGTCTTTTATATTACCTTTACCCCATGTAGCAAATATGTCTTTATATGTACTGCCACATAAGTTGCCATTCCATGCAAAAACACTAATTTTAGCTTGATCCCCGCAAATTAAAGTATCCTGGATAGAATCAAGTTCCGGGATAAAAAATTCCTGTTCCCATACTCCATTTTTTACTTCGGTAATACCTTCGAAAAGTATATCATCAATTAGTTGGACTGGTTTTTGGTCAGGCCCCATTAGCATCCTGCCCCGCATCTTATAGTTTGTGCTGCCTGTAATGCCGGGATAATAAATGCTGTTATAGTTGTAGGTATAATTATATTCGGAACTCCTAACAGTAATAAAAGCAAATTTAGCCCCGGGGGCTTTGCCTTTTACAATCAATTTTTCCCCGCCTCTGATTATATTTGAGAAAGAGTCTATTTCCACAGATATAACCCTTTCCGGCAATCTTGTCGCTGGATCTGCAAATAAATTCTCATTTATTTGTAAATCTTTTGCAAGACTACGACCATATATCCCTTGTCCTAATGTGTTTAATTTTTGCTTGAGTAAAAGACTAATCAATAAAGTGTCCATACCTGAAGAACCTCCTGTAGTCCTTGTTGAAGCCACAGAAGCAATTGCCCCTTTGTTGTATACCTTTTGCAAATAATCAGCCATGCAATCATCATCTATCCTATCAAAACATCCTACACCACATGACCAGAATTGCCAAATAGGATTTTTTATACTATTGTTTAGTGCATCAATATCCCTGGGATTGTAAAAAAGAACCTCGTGACAAAAAAGATAAAGATTCCCATGCCCGGATGCAAGCGTCATATACATGCCTTTGTCAATGTTTCGTATGATATCGTTTTCTGCCCTAGGTTTATTGCTACCTTCTAATGGGTAGTTCATAGAATAAACCTTAAATACATCGTACTCTTTTGGGACCATATTTGCACATCGCTCTAAATTTGCTACGAACATATCCCTGTCAGGATATTCATCGTCAGATATTAATAATACTCTGTTCTGCCATACGCCCTGGCTTGTTTCATATTTAATAAGCTTATCCACGGCATTACTGGCTTCTTCTTTATTTTTTGCCGTAATTCTTCCGATGGCAAAATCTCTGTCCGTAAACCAATCATCCCAACAGTAATTGCTTTGAGGTGGATACCCATATTCTCCTACTTTATATCCTTCTTCTCTAGCAGGAATAAGATTTTTGGGAACATCTGATTTGTATGCAAACGTCCCAGCACCAAGTAATAAACAGTATCCAGGTTCGCCCCAATTGTCATAAGCATAAGTTAAAAAGTTTTTTATTGCATATGGAGAGCTAGATAATCCCCATGAAAAATTGTTGTAAATATCATTCAAAGCGACTACTTCCGTTGCCATACCATAATTGTTTCTATAGTCTCTAAGCCTTATTGCATATTCCATAAAATCCGGAGGTGAAATTATTATATTTTTTACAGCTGCAGTTTTATTTCTTAAATTATAAGGACTTTCAGCCGTTATATCGCTAACAGACTTGTATCTACAACTCGCATAGTAATCTCCTTCGGTCCCATAAAAGTCCGCTGTTCCGTTTGCGAAGTTTCCTCCATAAACTCTAACAGGATGTAATGGATTGGAAGTATTGAATATTATTGGACTTTCTTGAAAGTCTGTAACTGTGAATTTATCTTTGCCTTTGAATTTTATTTCTCCATTACTGGCTCTGTAATTCTTAGAATAACTTATTTCAAACCAATCGAAAAACAAAATATCTTTATCCGTTGACGAATCATCCTTGACCACCTCGAATTTTAATGTGTTTTGTCCTTCTTTTAGAGATGAGGCAACCCCTTCGAATGTTTTTGGTGGATATTCCTGTGGACCTATCCATTTTTTATCCATTATTTCTGTATTATTTAAATAAACTTTTATTCTGTGTCTCATAGTATCGGAACGTTCTTTTGCTCCACCACTCATATCTGTATACCATCCGAAAACTGCAACCGTAATATTACAAGAAGTGTTGTAAACTCCCGTTGCATTAAACGTATAATTTCTTGCGATGCTATAAGTTCCGGATTCCCTTTCGATTCTTTCCCAAACCCAAGCTAGTCCACATTTTGCAGGACATTCGTTATCTTGTTCAATATGTAGGGTATCTCCAAAATACGACGCTGCTGTTCCACTCCCTCTGCTTTCTAAACTGTCCCTTTTCCCTTGCGCTCCTCCGTAAGTCAACCAATATATGTTTGTATTTGTAAATGGATTGAAGTATCCTGATTCATTTTTACCGTAACCTGCTAATGAAGTAGCATAAAATATAATACTTGTGTCTGGGGATACGTATATCGGGATTTCAATTAAACTATCCCCGAAATGTGTAATCATTTTGCTCCCGCCATTATAAACTTTTATAGTAGTTGGATCAATACTGCCGATGCCAAGAGAATTGAGCTGGTCCCTGCCTATTTTATATATGCCTTCCGCTGAAACCTCTATTTTGTACCACGAACCAGTAGACGATTTGCGGGAAGATTTTGAAGAAGGAGATAATCTCCAGTTTTTTGCTTGTTCATAATTAAGTAATACGGCTTTGAATGTATTTTCAAATACCTTGTCTTGTCTGTAAGTTCCACTGCCTCCGGAAAATTTTAGATGTACTTTTAAACTTCTGTTTATTGCCATAGTTTTTTTTACTGGGTTGTATCTGATTGGATTTATTCTTAATTTTATTATTTCCTGGCCTCTGTAAATGTTCCTTTCTGCTATTTCTACTACTTTTTCTGGCCATAATATATCTTGCGAATAAAGCGCCTTGTCCTTTTCCTTTGTTGTGAAATCTTGGGCAGGAGGAACTTCTTTGTTTCTTGTTTCCACTCCCTTTAATTCGTCAAACTGAATGTCAACTTTAGCTCCAATCGGAACGCCTATCGTTATGTATGCCACAGGTAGTGCAGGTTTGCCTGCTTCAGGTTGAATGTCCGCGTTTAATATGTAAGGTGAAGTCTCATATATCTCTCCGGTATTGTATATAAAATCTATTCCGCTTTGCGAAGAGTTTAATACTTCGATTGCTCGAAAAGAATTTTCTTTGTCTGTTTTAGTGGGTAATGTTCCCTTAAGAGCATTCTGCTGGGGCTGGATTATTCCGCTTTGCTGTGTTATAGTCCCTTGACTTTGTTTGGCAGTAGCGGACTGATTCTGCTGCGTTATCGCCCCTTGACTTTGTTTGGCTTGCGCTTTTATTGGAACGGAACCTGCGGTATCCTGATTCCCTGCTAATAGTAAAAGAAATAACCACATTTTATCTCCTTGTTTTTATTATATTTAGGTTATTGGTAAATTCCACATTTAACTTATACCTATATACCTACTTATTTACTTTGCAACAAAAAAAACTTTATTTATACAAATACTATATTCTAGTTTTTTAGATGTTTTTGTTCGCTTCATGCGAATTAGACGTTTTGCCAGCTTACTGTAGTTTGCTATTTTAACTCTTTTTCCCCTATCTACTCGCTACTATTTGCTATCTACTAATTTCTCTGCCTCATCTATTAACATTATAGGAATATCGTCTTCAACTCTGTATCCTAACTTGCATTTATGACATAAAAGCTTGTTATCCTTCTTGTTGTACTCTAAATCGCCTTTGCATTTAGGACACGCAAGTATTTCTAATAATTTGTTGTCTAACATTTTTCCTCCTGATTAGTTTGTTATATTTTGTATCTTATTTTTCCCTTCTCTGTCGTGTAATTTGTTCCCTGCCTATTTTTTATTGCCTTCTACTTTATTTTAACTAGTTTGAATGCCTTGACACTACTATTATCTCTGGGTTTTACAAAATAAATTCCTCGTTTTAAGTTATGCCCAAAGGTAGTCTGCTCATCTGTTATATCTGTGGTTTCTATTTTTCTGCCTAAAATGTCGTAAATTTGCAATTCTCCCGTATAACCTATTATTTTTGTAAATCCTACAAAAGGATTGGATATTATTTTTAAAATATTTGTGTCCGGGAATTCATAAACCTCGGTGTTTGCAAACATTCCATATAAATCATAATCCTGTGTATTTTTTGTGCTGAATACTGTAAGATACCCAAATTTATCCGCAGAAATATCTGTCCAGTATACCTGTTCGTTTTGTGAAAAAGATTCCTTGCGGACAATTTTTCCTGTTCGTGTAATTATTATAATGTTAAATTCATTTATTGTTGACGTGCTGACAATATACATATCCCCGTTAAAACTTAAGGATGGGAAATAAGAATCGGTATCCTCAATTAAAGTGATCGCAGAATCATCCACTAATTGCCCGCTTTGAGAAACTATTCTCCCTTTTATCTGGCAGTCTCCTTCCCATATCACGAACCAATTTGTACCGTCAGAACTTACTTTCGGGGAAGATTCATCCCACTCTTCATAAGATATATACAAATCGGTAGATAGTAGTTTTCCCTGTTTTGATAACAATTGTGCGCGAATGTCATAGTTTTCTTCTAAAGCATCGCTCCATACTACTAAATATTGGTTATTATTAAAAGCAATGCTTATATCCTTTGGAATGTTTATTTCGTCAAGCGTAATTAAAGTATCGTCTGTGGATTTGCCGTCCTTTGAAAAAAACTTTCCTAAAAGCTTATGTTTATTTGCTCCGTATGTGCAGTAGAAAACCGCAAAATATTTGTCCCCGTCAAAACACATAGCCTCAGGATATATTCCCTCCTCTGACATCCATATATCAGTGCTGTCCAATATTGAACCGTTGTTCGAAACAAAAAATCCTTTATTCCATTCAAAACTAGTTACTAAAAATTTGTTATTTGTTGGGTTGAAAGTAATAATAGGCTTGGAAATACCGGAAGTCGAAGTTATTAAAAATTCTGTACCTTCAAGCATTCCATATTCGGATACTATCTGCCCGTAAACTCTATCCATATTTGTTCCCGCGCGATTGTCTACCCAACAAACTAAATATGATAATTTCCCTTTGCAAACGGTAGGTAATATCTGGTCCCCGATACTATTTGAAATCGTAATTTTTGTCTGCTCTGCCGATAATATACTCGCAATAAAAACCCCAACAATTATTCCCTTCAAACCTTTATTCCCCATTTTAATGCTTTATCTTTTTCTATTTTTACAGGCTCTTATTTTAGTTAGAGTTTGTTATCCCACTTCAGCGTGGGATTTTTAATTTATTCTCTCATACGTTGCCAACTTTTGTATCCGTTTTAACATATTTGGATGTGTGCTGAAGATTTCCATCGTTTTCGCCCCAAACCCTATCTTTATACTGCCCCGTCTCAGTTTTTCCATTTCGCTCTCATCAATAGTTCCACTTTTATCCAAATCTAATTGCTTGAGTTCGTTAAACTCTTCAAACGCGCGCGACGGGTCATTTGCGAAAAATGCCTTTAACCCCTCTACTTCTTTGATTCCCTCTTTTGAAGTGCGTGCGCTACCGTATACTAATTTATACAAAGCAGAAGCTAAAGCACTCGGCCGATTTCCAAGCTTGACTGCGCCGTAATCAGCAAAATATTCTCGAATCCTTGAAGCATAAAGAACAAGCAGATTAGTAATTAAATAAAATAAAAACGATACAAACCCGACAAGCGCAATCGCTCCCCCGTTATTATTCTCGCTTCGCCGTCCTCCACCAAAAAACATCGTATGCCACGCTATGCGATATAATATTATCGGAATGACAGATAATAATGTAATCGTCAAAACATCCTTGTTCTTAAGATGAGATATTTCATGTGCAAGAACTGCGCGAAGTTCGTCCTTGCTGAGCAAATTCATTATTCCCTGTGTAACGCATACTCTGCCATCACTTGTCCATCTCCCGAATGCAAAGGCATTTGGAAGTGCTATCTGGGCTATTCCAACCCTTGGTTTGGGAATTCCCGCTCTCGCGGAAAGTTCGGTTATCATACTATGCAAGTCCGGTGCCTCTTGCGGAGTTACATATTTTACTCGCATTCCCCATTCTACAAGCTTCGGGCTTATGAGGTATTGAATTAACATAAATATCATGGATATCATAAGATAGAAATAAAAAGAAGTTATTCCCATCGTATATGCTACTAAGGAGACAATTCCAAAAACAATACTAAATAGAATGATTACCAGAAAACCCATCTTAAAATGCAGCCCTGCCATTTTTCCTCCTTTTTTTGTTACTTCCTTATCAACACTATTTCCTGCTTCCCGTACTGCTCCACGTCCGTCATAACCTGTTTTAATTCCTTGTATTTTTCTACGGGAATAGATGGCTCTAATATGCAAAATTCTGAAGTGCTTTTTAACTTTGACCCGCTTACTTTTTCCGTGAAGTTACCCCTTAAATATTTGCTTTCAAAACTAAAACCTTTTCGTGGTTTCTTTACCTTGTAACCTTGCGGAAGACTCAGTGTCTGCGTTCCGTTCCCCATTATCGGGACACGAAAATCTATTGGGTATTTCCTTTGCTCAAGCCCCCACGGCGAACCCGTTCCCGATAAATCTCCCCCAATAGAAGTTGCCGTCCCGGAGTTTACAATGTATAACTCATTTCCTTTCTTCAAAGCATATTCCGGGATGCTATAAAGTAATTTTATTTTAACCGGGGAGGATAAATCCTCGGCTTCCGATATGTCAAAACTGTCTAACTTTGCTTGCGTGGAATACGCTTTTATCATCTGTTCAAATACCTGTTTTACCTGTTCTTTCGGTATGAAACGCAATCCTCTTAAAGCCATGTCCATAAAACCCTTGGCAGACATTGTCATCTGTGCCTTGAGAGTCCCGTCTTTGTCAAGTGTTCCGGTTAAATCCGTAATCATTTTGTTGTTTTCTAAATTCTCGTAAGGCGCAAATCCTAAGTCTTTTCCAACGGAATCGCATACCAATACTTCCCTGTTCTGTTCCATTACCGGGAAATAATCCATCGTGTACTCTACCGTCGGGTCTAAATAATAATACTTCCCGTCTTTTGGTATTGCCACAATCGCATGCTCAAATAAATATGTCGGAATTTCTTTTGCCGTATGATAAGTTACATTTAAAAGAACTATGTTCGATTCAACCCCAATCTCTTTTAACATTGCTACCAGTAGAACCGCTTTATCCCTGCATACTCCCCATTTCCTTTCAAATGTAAGCGTTGCCAAAGCAGGCTCAAAACCTTTATCCATACTTACTGCTTCAGTCCGTAAATAACGGATTTTCGTTGAAACAAAATCAAATAATGCGTGTATTTTTAAGTCCTGGGTCTTCAATGTATCCGTGAGTTCTTTTACTTTTGACTTTATTTCGTTGTTTACCCCGAGTGATGGAACGGATAAATCATAATACCATTTTGATACCTTGTCCCACGAAGGAATATTGGAAATTATTAGTGTTGTCGCTATCTGTGATAAATCCGGCATAAGCGGCTCCGGAAGTATCCTTGCAATGTCCTTTTGTGACCAGTTATAAATTATAGAGTTCTTGCTGAATTCCTGCGAGGCATTAAGTTTGCCGTTTTTTACAAGATATTTTATTTTTATTTCATTCGGACATTCAATCCTGTATGTTTTCTCGAGAACGGGCTCATCCCCTTCAAAATAGGCAATATCCGTGAATCTGTCTTTCATAAACGGTTTCTTTATGGTTATCTTGAATTTATATTCTACGGTCACGCCAATATCTATTTGCGGAAAAATAATTTTTACCATTCTGATGTCGGATAAAAACATCTTTGACCCTGAACCTTCAGTATCCATAGGTATAAACGGAATGTCTTTTATCTCAGAGGCGGAAACGTTAATTACTTTGCCTTCTTTATTGATTAAACGGGCAAATTCTATCTTTACATCCATAAATTTGGGAACATAACCGAATTCTACTTCTCCGAATTTCTTTTTTCCGTAAGTAGAGAGAATTTTAACCATCTTGTGATAATTGTAAACCGCTTTGCCGGTTGCTTCTAATTTTACGTCTGTGCTGTCAAATATAACTACCCCGTTTGCTTCGCTGTATTTGTCCTGCGTAACACTCTGAATAATGGTTGATGGTATATTTGTTCTCCCCGCACATCCCATGAACAAACTAATACACAATAAAGAATAAAGTTTTTTCATAATATTATCCCCCTATATACTTAAAGTGAAATATGCTGTAAAAAAATGCAATTGTCAACCAAATTTAATCCCAATTTTATCGTTACCATTTTCTGCCTGCTTCCGTGTCCTTGTATCTCCTCTCTATCCCTATTTAAATTTTTCGAGCTATTCTCTGCGGACGAAGTTTCCCCTGGCTTTGCGGTGAATGTTTTTTATCTTTGCTTTTGTTTTTCTGATAATCTTAAAAATCTCTGCCCTAATTCTTTTTGTTCTCTCACCACTTTGTCTCGAAAAGTATTTTCACCATACTGAAAAAATCCTTTCTTACCAAATTCTTCTTTGCGAAATTCAGTATGTACCCGGGTCTGAAATAAAACTCCCTGTAAAACCTGTTAAAATATTTTTCTACGATGTCCCAGCTTATCGTTGGATGTTCGTAAACATCCCTTGCCAGGATATATAAATTATATTTTGACCAATCATAAGTCTTGATGAATCCGCCTTTGTCTAATTCTTTGAATAATGCAGTTCCCGGCAATGGCATTGTAATTGACATCTTTGCCATATCAAGCGGAAGTGATTTCGCAAACGCTATCGTTTTTTTCATTGAATCTTCCGTCTCCCCGGGCAATGCTGCCATAAAAAATCCAAATACCTCAAGCCCTGTGCTTTTTGCCATTTTAACGACTTCCCTTATTTTATCCAAACTTATGCCTTTCTTTATTTTATCAAGGATTAACTGGTCACCCGACTCTATCCCAAAATAAACACGGTAGCACCCTGCTCTATACATCAATTCCAACAATTCTTTGTCCACGCGGTCTATTCGTATTCCCGTAACCGTAGCCCATGGGAATTTAAGATTATGGCGCAGAATTTCTTTGCAGATTTGCTTTGCCCGTACTGTATCCATTGTAAAATTATCGTCTGCAATGTGAAGCTCTTTGAATCCCATTTTTAACATATATTCTATCTCTTCTATTACCCTGTTGACCGACTTAAATCGAAATTTTGTGCCGAAAATGTTTTTTGTGCAGTACCCGCAGGTATAAGGACACCCCCTGCTTGTCTCAATCCAGCCTGCCGGACTGGCGTGTGATAAAAGAGGAGTCGTTTTGTATTGGGATATGTTTATTAAATCCCACGCTGGCAAAGGTAAACTGTCTAAGTCTTCTATATACCCCGCGCAGGGATTCATTTTTATTTCCCTGCCCTTTTTATAAGCAATGCCGGAAATCGTATTTATGTTCTCCCCGTTAATAATTTTCAGTAGCGAAAAATCCCCTTCCCCGATTACTGCAATGTCTATGTCTAATTCTTTCAATGTCTCTTCAGGAAGTGCCGTAGAATGAGCGCCTCCGCTTATTATTACAATCTCTTTGGAATACGATTTAATTGCCCGACAAATTCGCCGGGTTTCTTCAAATAATAGTGTGGTAAAAGTAATGCCGACGAAATCCGGTGAAAATGTCTCTAAAACATTATCAAGCTGAGGTTCTTTATTTAAATCTAATATCTTTACATTATGCCCTGCTTTTACCAGTGGTGCCGCGAGCACGGCAAGCGTAAGGGAAGGCGAGTAAATTGCCCCGCCTTTGATTTTTACGTTATTATACGACTGAAATTGAGAAGGATTTATTAATAATACCTTTTTATTCATTTGTATTTAAATTAATCCCGTCTACTCTTCTTTTTTTTATTTATCGAATTCTGTATCTCTGCCTGTGTTCGCCCGTTTGTCATTCTGATCCCGATTTATCGGGAGAAGAATCTCAATAAATTACTTCCAAATTACTATCAGTTACAATTGATTACTATTTTTTACTCTCTGTTTTTCTTTTATCTGCGTTTACTTGGAGTTTGTTCCGTTAGGAGCATTATAGCAGACTCTTGTCCCGATTTATCGGGACTTAGAGGTCGCTATCCCGCTAGCGGGACTCCAACTTATCCTGCTCTGCTGGAAATCTTGTGGCTTAATTCTATTGTCTGTTTTTCTGCTTTTCTCTGCGAACTCTGCGTCTCTGCGGTGAAAATTTTCATCCTGTCTTCCTTTCATATTCTCAACACCAGCCACCACATCCTAAGCCCGGTTTTTAACCCGCGCCACATATTTCCGCCTACCCCTTTGCTCTCCCCTACCCGCTTCTTAAACGTTATTGGAATTTCGATTACTTTTAACTTATTCTTTAACGCTATAAGTATCATTTCACAGGAGAAATGATTGCTCGTAACTTTTAGTTGCCCTATGATTTTCTCTAAAGCTTCTTTTCTTATTATTCTATAAGTGCACCCGATATCCGTAAGCCTTGTATCAAAATAGACTAACTGTATTAACTTTGCCATAAATAAATTCCCGTATTGTATAAACCAGCTCATCTGGCAGTCGGCACTGCTTAACTCACGGGTAGTCCTTGTCCCGACTACCATATCCGCATTCTCAAGGTAACTAATGAATTTATTTAAATCGCGAGCAGAAAAAGTTCCGTCCCCTTCCGTTAGAACAATTATATCTCCTCTTTTACTTGCTTCTCTTAATCCGCACATACAAGCCGCTCCGTATCCCTGTACCTCCTCTAATACTATGGTTGCGCCTGCCTTTTTTGCAAACTCAACCGTTCTGTCCTTGCAGTTGTTATCTACTACTAGTACTTCTTTTACAAAAGGAATTTTACGAAAATCTTTTACTGCTTCCCCGATGGAAAGTTCGTCATTGTAAGCAGTAAGTGCTACGCATACTTTTTCGTCTTTTAAGGGCTTGACCATTATTGTTCTCTTGTATCGGAATATTAAAGAAAAAATAAAATTTAGCAATACAAGCCCAACACCTACATAGAAAAGAGTTGAACATATATTTATAATCTTAAGTGTAAAAACAAAATCAATTATTCTTAATATAAATGCAATAACAATAAAATGCATCCCGTATAATAAAAGTTTTCCCATATTCTAACCCCTTTTTGCCTTCTTTGTCATTCTGAACGGAGTGAAAGATCTCTTCATTGCTTTTTTTCTATTCATACCTACTTTCTACTGTAATAATATACTTTGATGCGATTAAAATCTTTTTTCTCCTTTATACAAAACTTCCCATTTAACCATTCTTCAAACTTTAGTTCAGGATTATTGTATACACTCTTAAAAAACCAGATACTTTGCATATTGTCAATTCTATTTTTTATACTGTCGGAAATTATACTACCTTTAGCCGTAGAAATCGCAAAGGGAAAACATTCTACGGAAATGTTTTTTTTGTAATAATACTTAAACGGCTCTATCCCGCCACTCAAAACAATCGCATCTGCTTTCAACTTGTTCGTTTCCACAAACTTTACGCTTTCCCGCCATTGCTCTTTCTGTACAGTAGTATAATAAGAAAAAAGAATATACCCGCTTATACCGGTCACAACTAATAAACTTAATACTTGGATAATTTTATTCTTAACCCATAATATTCCCCTCGCGACCAGTAAATAATATGCAGGTACCACAAAAAATACATACCTCGGGTCTAAAAATGGCCTTATTATATAAGATAAAATATATGCAATGACTATCGGCGTTAATATCCATAAAACTAAAAATAAAACATTGGAACGATTGCATTCCTTCAAACCTTTTATAACCCCAAACATAGCAAGTATCCCGAATGCTAAAACCAATAATTTATAATCGGAGGATAATTTCCAAATGATATAATAAATACCGAATACCCCTCCTAATTGCCCAATCCAACCGCCTTCTCCCCTTGCAATCTGGCTTTTTAGGGCAATTGCCCACGGGATATAACAAATAATTACGATTATCCCGGATATGATGAAATCTTTTAACTTCTTCCTCTCCGCAATTAAAATATAAATCCCTTCAAATAATATAAAAAATAACCCGTATATATGAGTATAAGCAATCAGAATATTAACAAAAGTAAGTAAAAATAATGTTTTTTTGCTGTTTGTTGAACAGAATTTTATGAATAATATGCTCGAAGCAAGTACTAAAAACATAAATAACGGGTACATCCTTGCTTCCTGCGATACCCATATTGGTGGCTTTGATATCGCAAATATAAATGTCCCGATTAATGCTTCTTTTTTGCTAAAAAGTAGTCCCCCTAACTTATACATTAATAAAATGGATAATATCCCTAAAATTGCGGACAACGAACGAACTGCTATTTCGCTGGTGCCGAACATTTTTACCCAACTCCATAAACATATAAAATAGAGTGGGGGAGAAGTATCGTGAGAAAATACATTTCCTATCATACCGGTAAATGAACTGCAAATGTTTTGTATACCCACCGCCTCATCAAGCCATATGCTTTCGGTTCCCAATTGATACAACCGCAGAAAACTTCCCAGCAGCACAATTAAAATCAACACAACGCCACTATTTATTTTAATTTTATTCATCTTTTTTCCCTTTTCCTACTTTGTCATTCTGATCCGCTCTTTATTTTTTATCCTGTTAATCCTGTCCATGCTATCCGTTTTTTGTTGTTTTTTAACTCTCAAATTTTCTGTTTTCTTTTATTTGTTATCCAAAAAATCTGCGCTTATCTGCGCCCAAATATTTTCTATACCCTGTCTGTTAATCTGTAATTCAGCATTCATAATTCCGCACTTATCGTCCCCGTCGTTATTTTCTTAACTTTTCCACCTGCCATTTCAACCATCAACGCCCCGTTATCATCAATATCTTTTACTTTCCCTTCTACCAATTCCCCGGAAATGTTTATTTTTATCTGTTTCCCTATAATGTTTGCATATTTTTTCCATTCTTTAAGTAATTTTTCTTTTTTCTTTTTTAATAGGGAATATTTTTTCTCTAATTGCTTTATAAGTATATTAATGACTTTTTGCTTATTAAAAGCTTTTCCCCTTTCTAGCATAGCAGAAGTAGCAACGGATTTCAGTTCGTTTGGAAACTCGGGTATATTTAAATTTATTCCTATCCCGACTATGGCATTATTTTTCCCGTGAGCTTCGGTTAATACTCCGGAAATCTTTTTGTTTTTTATCATAACGTCGTTGGGCCATTTTATCCGTACGGGCAGTTTCAGGGATTTCAGTGTCTCATAAACCGCAACACTTGCCATCAAAGAAATACACGATGCGCTTTTTGGTTTCAGGATTACCGACAGCCATATTCCGCCTTCAGGAGAAAACCATGTTTTTCCGGGGGTGCCTTTCCCTTTGGACTGGCAATCAGCGATTACTACAGTCCCTTCCGCGGATTCCTTCGCAATCTTGCTTGCGTAGTCATTGGTGGAATCAAGCTTCTCAAACTTATATATTTTTTTCCCAATCACTGTTCTTTTCTCTCTCGTTTTTCTCTACTATTTGTCATTCTGCGCGTAGCGAAGAATCTCTCTGTTGCTCTTTTTTCTGTTCGGGGGGATCCCGCATATGGGGTGTGAGGGTATCTTTTGTCTGTTTATGTAGTCTGATACTCTGCCCACTGATACTCTCTCTAATCCCCTGATATACTCTTTGTTCCCTGTTACAACAAATTGATATAAATTATAACAAGCCCTTAGGCGATAGCCTTTAGGGATTGTTATCCAGCTTAGCTGGACTACGAGTTGCTCTCTGTTTTTTATCTTGCGTATCTGCCCAAATAGTATTTATTTTTTGTTCACTGCGCTGCTATTGCCTCAATCTCCACCAACACGTCTTTTGGCAGTCTTGACACCTGCAACGTAGCTCTTGCCGGAGGTTCTGTTTTGAAAAAACCTTGGTATATTTCATTCATATCGGCAAAAGTTGTCATATCCGTCAAATAAACCGTTGTCTTTATAACGGCATCCAGTGTTAAGTTTTCTGCCGCAAGTACGGCTTTTATGTTCTCAAGAACCTGCCGTGTCTGGTCTTTTATCCCAACACCGGCAATCTTTCCCGTAGCATAATCAACCGGAATTTGTCCCGAAATAAACATAAAACCATTTGCTGAAACTGCCTGACTGTAAGGCCCTATAGCTTGTGGAGCCTTGTCCGTAGATATAATTTTTTTCATTTGTCCCCGTCCTTAGTTAGACTTTTCCCGCCTTGGCGGGATTATAGCCAAGCTCTTTCCAGCTTTGCTGGATTAGAGATTGCTATCCCGCTCCGCGGGAGTCTAACTTATCCAGCTCTGCTGGGTTAGTTAGCATTTCCGACTTAAGAGCATTATAGCAGAATCTTGCCCCGATTTATCGGGACTTAGAGATTGCTATCCCGCTCCGCGGGAGTCTAACTTATCCAGCTTTGCTGGATTCCCTTCCTTAAATTAGTTACCATTTATTACTGGTTGCTATTAGTCCTTATTTCTCAGTATCGTATTTGTCATTCCCTGCCTACCATAGGTATGGCGAAAGTCCTTAGACCCCGCCTCGGCGGTGGCGGGAATCCATTTTACTTTATCTGTTTATCAGCAAACAACTTTATTGCTTCTGAATATATCTGATGTTCGACGCCTAAAATCCTTTCACTAAGTGTCTCTTCGGTGTCATCTTTCTTTACTTCAACTGTTCTTTGCAGTATTATCCTTCCCGTATCCATACCTTCATCAACAAAATGTACCGTGGCTCCTGTTACCTTTACTCCATAATCATATGCTTGTTTCTGTGCGTGTAATCCTGGGAATGCAGGCAACAATGCAGGATGAATGTTTATTATTCTGTTTTTGAATGCGTTCAAGAGAGTTGGTTTGATTATCCGCATAAACCCTGCAAGACATACCAATTCTACATTGTGCTTTTTCAAGCACTCAATATATTCTATCTCGCATTCAGGCATAAGAGTATTTTTATAAGGGATATGGTATGCAGGAATTTGAGCTTTTTTTGCCCGCTCAAGTGCAAACGCATCGGTGTTATCCGAAATTACGCATCCTATTCGGGCATTTAACTTCCCGGAAGCTATGTTATCTATAATAGCTTGTAAATTACTTCCTTTCCCACTTGCCAGAACACCTATTATTAACATTGCTAATTTTTATATTATTTATCTTGGATTGTCAATTATTTTCTATGGAGAATCCCTACTTTCCCCCGATTTGTTTTTCTTCCATTTACGACTTAGCGACTTTGTATGAGAAATTGTTCTTTCTATATTCTACCTTCCCGCTGATCTTCTTGGCGGGTTATTTTTAACTTTCAAACTTTCTGTTTTTCGTGGTAATCTGTGCAAATCCCTGTCAAAAATAAATATGTCCTCTGTTTTTTGTTTTTCTATCTTCTCAGTTCTCGCTGTTGAGTTTGTAAGTTTTCGTTGGACAAATCAAAAAATTGTATTATTTATACAAATATATTGTATGAAAAGTAGTGTAGAACAATATGAATAATTTATGCGCAGTCGTGATTGGCGGGGATTACCAGGGACTCGGAATAATCAGAAGCCTTGCGCGGGAAAATATTCCCGTATATTTACTGGATTTTGAATCCTGTATTGCCACTTCTTCCCGGTATGTTCATAAGTTTGCCAAATGTCCTTCTCCTGAAGACGAAAAATCATTTATAGATTTTTTAATCCAATTTGCAGAACAGGAAAAGCTCACTAATTGTTTAATCTACCCAACAACAGATGAAATGGTAAGGTTGCTGTCTGTTAACAGAGAATTGCTATCTAAATATTATAAAATTTCATCTCCAAAATGGCAAATAACTGAACTTCTATACAACAAAAAACTTACCTATACTCTTGCGCAAAAAGTCGGTGCCCCAATCCCGAAAACGTTTTATCCCACTTCCCTTGAAGAACTTAAAAAATTAGATTTGGAATTTCCCGTAATCATAAAACCTGCAGTCAAAGAATTATTTGTAAAAACGACCAAAAAGAAAGCTATCCCGGCGAATAATTTGAATGAACTTATATCTGCATACAAAACTACAAGCGAAATAATTAAAAAAGAAGAAATAATGGTCCAGGAAATAATTCCCGATGGTCCCCGTAATCTTTATTCTTTCTGTTCTGTGTTTAAAAACAGAACTGCGTTAGTTACACTTGTTGCAAAACGCATAAGACAACACCCGATGGTTTTCGGACGGGCTACAACTTATGCTGAAACCGTTGATATTCCTGAATTAGAAGAATTGGGAAAAAGAATTCTGTCCGAAGCGGATTATTATGGATTGTCTGAAGTTGAGTTTATATGGGATGCAAGAGATAAAAAATATAAATTATTGGACATAAATGCAAGAACATGGGGATGGCATACGCTTGGAAATATTGTTGGCATTAATTTCCCGCTTGTTTTATACAATGATATGATGGGATTGGAACAAAAATCAAACAAAAAAACGATTGATGGCAAATGGATGCGTTTGTTAACGGATTTTCCCGTGGCGATGGGGGAGATGGTAAAAGGAAATCTGAGTTTGGAAGATTATTTCAATTCATTGGCAGGCGTAAAGGATGCAGTTTGGGATGATAATGACCCGTTACCTTTTCTTAAGGAAATTTTCCTGCTGCCTTATTTACTAAAAAAACGAGGCTTTTAATATGTTTTTAGTGCTAATCTGTAACCTTTTTGTTATCTGCGGAAATCTGCGTCCAAAAACTTCTTTCTGTTCTATGTCTCTTCATGTCTATTGAATTTTTTTCCAATTCCTGTTAATCTTGTATCCGAACGATTTGGATTTTTACTTTAGCAAGCAGCGCAGCCATTGCGCCCAATGCCGCAAGCACAGGAGCAAAAATCGTTAGAACGCTTCCGACGGCAACGCCTGTATTAAGGGGAATTTCAAGCAACAAATCATCATTAGCTTTTTTTATAATCAATCTGCGGACATTGCCTTCAGCAATCAGTTTTTTTACCTGTTCAACAAGTTCCCCGGCATTAATTTCTATTTCTTCAATAAAAGTCTTTTCTTCCTTTTTCTTATCAGGCATTATTTCCCCCTTTTTTTAATGAGATGTGATATTGTTTATCATTTTATTTGTACATTTTTAAAAGTCAATAGATTTTGGT
>JAQTXJ010000027.1:22050-30668 GCA_028688815.1 bacterium
CTAATGGTAATTAAGGAGTCCATCGGAGCTGGATAGAAATTCCCATGGGCTAAAGTCATAGGGAACATATAAAAATATATGAGGTTGTTTCTATCCCCATCCAAGAAAAAGATTCCTTAATTAAAGATGCTTTAAAATAACAGAAAAGACGAATAACCCAATGTTTAAGCATGGTCTTTGCCCGCCGTCCCCATAGCGGGGCCTTTGAATTTTACCCCTACAAAGAAAAAATGATAAAACTTGATTATTTTTTATCGTTCCAGTGGTAATAATCCTGCATAGTCCCCAAATAAATAAACTCCTGCTGTGCCTCTTCTATTTTATCGTTATTCGCTTTTGCCGTTAAGATGTTTCCTAAATAGCCTTGTGCTTCAAGTAATAGTTCCCTTTGTTGCGCTGCTTCCGGGAGAAATGGAGTGTTTACAAAAACTTCGTGGTTAATCTTTTCGTATTCTTTGCCTATTTGAAATTTTGTCATTTCAATCGCCTCCATTTTCTTAGTGGACAAGCCTTCTCAATAGTTTTTTGCAACACCCCTTTTGTGTTTAATTTATTGTAGGGAGTTATTTCGAAAAGTCAACATATATCTGAATTAAATAATAGTAACTTATTAAAGCCATATCAAAAATTAAATATTTCCAGCAGAGCTAGATAAGAATCTCTAATCCGCCAAAGACGGAAAGAGTTTCTAAAAATATCAAAATTAACAGATAAAAAGAAAAACAGATAGGGAAAAGAATTTTGGTACGCAGATGAACGCAGACAACAAAAAGATTTACCACAGAGAACAAAGGAGTTTCCAGGCAACAGATTCATTTTAACAGGGACTATAAGAGACTCTTAAGAAAGAGAAAAAAATAGATCAGATAATTAATAGTAATAAAAAGCAAAAAACACAGACGATCCAACCCACAGAAAAGCACAAATTTGTACGAATTCTTAAAATATCACAAAAGCCAAGAACAAAAGTTGATTTTATTGTAGAGGATGTTTATAAAATTAACATATTTTAACAAAAATATTAATTTTTTTATTGACAAGATGATTTTTATGCTATAATGTCGTCTCATTATGAATAAAACAACTACTATCAATAACTGTCCTTTTTGTAGGGGGGAGATTTTTGTAAAGGAGTTTGAGTGTAAGAGCTGTAAAACTAAAATAGTCGGCGAGTTCCAACGAGATAAGTTTTCCAATCTTTCGCCTGAGCTCTTGAAGTTTGCAGAGGTTTTTTTGTTAAACGAGGGAAACATAAAGGGCGTAGAGGAAACGCTTGGTTGTTCGTACCCTAAAGTCAAAGGGATGTTAAAGGAATTGGTCCAGGCTTTAGGCTATGAATACAAAGAAAAGAAAGAAGAGGAAACGGGAGCAATCAGAAAGAATAAAAGAAAAGAAGTGCTGGATATGTTGGAAACCGGTGAAATAACTGTAGAAGAAGCAAAAGATTTATTAGGTAATCTTTAGGAGGAAATATGGAAGAATATAAAAAATACACTGTAAAAAAAGATGCTCTGACTATTTCTGTTGCTCTTGCGAGTTATGATTTATCAATAGAAGGGTGCAAGGGAGATGAGGTTATCATAGAGACAGACGATAAAGAAACCGCCGATAAAAGACTTACTATTTCGATGGAAGGAAAAGAATTAAAAATAACTGAAAATCCTGGAATTTCGTGCATGTGCGAGGGAGAATTAGTTTTAAGATTGCCCCTTAAAAAACAATATTCCGGGGAATGTAAGATTGCAAGCGGAGATATGGGAATAAAAAACGTCTCTTATAACGGAATACTCAAATCGGCATCCGGTGATATTGCCGTAGAATCGCTAAAGGGGAACGTAGAAATAAACACTGCTTCGGGAGACATTGAGTTGAATGGTATCGAAGGTAACGCAAACATTCATTCCATAAGCGGAGACGTAGAAATTAATGATGGGGATATGCATTCTCTTGATATTGCTACAACATCCGGTGATATAAGTTTTTACGGGAATCTCTTGCTTAAAAAAGATTCTATTATAAAAACCGTTTCCGGGGATATTGAACTTGACATTTCAAATGCGGAAAACTTGCTTATTGAATCCCAAACGCTTAGCGGTGATATTGAAATAGAAGGAGATTACAGCGTTTCAAAAGAAAATAAAAATGATTGTGCGCGGTTGTCTTTAGTGACTGTTTCCGGGGATATAAGCACAGAATTGGGAGACGGCTGCAAAAACATTTATGTCTTTACCGTAAAAACAAGAGATTCTTTTCGTATGGCAGAACACGGGATATTTGACAAAATGGTTCATAACGGTGTTCACAGGACGATATGTGAAGTAGTAAAAAGAGCGCCACGGGGTGTAGAAGTCGTTGAAAACGAAGAACCCTCTAGAACAGAACACATTTCCCAGATATTAAAAATGCTGGAAGACGGAAAAGTAAATGCGGAACAAGCAAGGGAACTTATTGACGCATTATAAATATGATATTCTTGCACATATTCTTAGGTATATTATGGTTTATCGTTATTTCCATATATTCCATCCTATGCGGCATTCATATCCGTCAACAGTTTTTTAGGGCAATAATTGTAGTGCTTTTGGGACTCTCCGTTTTACTCTGTTATTTTGCATTTTCTGAGATAATTTTCTTCATCCTTACTATATTGGAATTAATCCCTTATATAATATGGGAACATTACGAGTCATACATAAGAAAGCATACGTTCAAACCGGGTAGGTTCATAAAATATTTTTGTTCCTGGATTTTTGTAAAAAACGAAGGCACTTTGATAAGTTTTGTATTTCCAAAGTTTTTAACATATTTTGTTGTTTTGATAATATCAACAAGTCGTAAATTCCGTTCGTTGCTTCCGAGTATTACTCAAGGTATTGATATTGACGTGGAAAGCAAAGACGAAATTGTAAGTATTCATATTTAAAAGGAGGAAAACATGGAAGAGAGAGCAAGAATTTTAAAAATGCTTGAAGGTGGTAAAATAAATGCTGAAGAAGCAGAAAAACTTTTGCAAAGCATTGATAAAAAAATGGAAACGCCGGATAAACCTAAGAAGATTATACTTACAAAAGGCAGTGGCAAAAAGTTAAAAATAAGAGTAGAATCTAACGAGAGCGGTAAAGAAAACGTAAACATAAGTATTCCACTATCGCTTGCCAAACTGGTAGCCGGGTTTATCCCCAAAGAACAGCAGAGAACAATGGAAGCGCAAGGAATAGATTTAAACACCATTTTAGGACACATAGAAGAATTGGAAAGTACGGGAGAAGATATTGTGAATGTAGATTCCGATAACGAAAAAGTACGGATTTATATAGAATAGGAATAAACAAGTAAATTCAAATGCCAAAACTCAAATGTCAAATCAATCCCAAAAACCAAATTCTCAATAAGTACGAAATATAAACGGGAGGGGGATTATGAGAATAGTTGTGTTTAACGGAAGTCCGCGAGCTGAAAAAGGGAATACGCATATTATGGTAGAAGAATTTCTATCAGGTGCAAAAGAAGCCGGAGCTGAGACCGAAAACATCTTTCTGGTGAAAAAGAGTATAAAATATTGTCTTGGATGTTTTGACTGCTGGATAAAGACTCCCGGTGAATGCATAATCAAAGATGATATGAAAGAAATGTTGTTAAAATTTATAGAAACGGATATTGTTGTTTTTGCAACCCCTCTATATGTAGATAATGTAACCGGGATTATGAAAAACTTCATGGACAGATTGATCCCCCTTCTGGACCCATATTTTAAAAAAGATGAAAACGGTGAATGTCGTCATACAAATAGAAATTTCAAATCTCCTAAAATTATAGTAATTTCAAATTCCGGATTCCCGGAACAAAGTCATTTTCAGGTGTTACAATTATTATTCAGGAGGATTGCAAAAAATATGCATTCCGAGGTTATTGCGGAAATATATAGAGGAGGCGGGGAAATTCTTAGAAATAAGATGTTAATACTTGCTCCTTTTATTAATAGTTATAAAAAATATTTACAGAAAGCCGGGAAAGAAATAGTTGAAAACTTAAAACTCTCTGACGAGACTATTGCAAAACTAGAAAAACCAATAATCCCTGATGAACAATATATAAAAGGTGCAAATAAAAGTTGGGATAAAACATTGGCAAGGATTAAAAACAAGTTGTAAAAAATTGAGATTTATAGAGACTGATTGTAATTAGTAGTAATTCATTGTAATAATTCCCCAAAAAGGATTTGAGGATATCCCGTAAAAATTTGGTACTATAAATATTAATTGACAGTATAAAAGAATTATTATAAACATTCAGACATATAGATTTATAGAGAGGAAGTCAGATAAAAAATTGGAGGTTGAAATGATGGGAATATTTTTTTTGAACTTTTTACTTGCAACTGATCCTACTGCAAGCACCGTAAGTTTACCTATAGGAAATGATAAAAGTAGTCCTGGCCTTGCAATATATGCCGGATTCGGAGCATTATACGGAGGCACCGTTGGAATATCCGTTGAATACCAGTTTGCGCTAAATCCGACATTGCGATTGACACCACTATTCTCTGTAGGTTCAGCAACAGGAAATGATTCGTTAGGGACAACATTAAATGCTTTCGGATATTGTGTCGGAATTAACTTGGAATTTGGCACAACGCAAAGGTTTTTTATTGGCCCAATTTTTGGAACTCTTCTCATAGACGAAGGATTTGATAAAGACAGCATATATATTAGAAACACAGTTGTCGGACCTACTTTGATTGGAGGGCTCAAGTGGATTACACGTTTTGGTTTTTTATGGGAAATTTCTGCGGGAATGGGATACCAGATTAACAACAAAGTTGCCCCCGCACTGAATAACAGATATACCGGGCTCAGCGCGGTCTTAGCACCAACTCTTAATATAGGATTTGGATACAAATTCTAATACAAAATATAGTAACTGTTGATAACTTATTGTAATTAAGAGCAACTCATTGTCTTACATTTCACGTTAATTCCAAAATTTATTGCCAGCTTTTTATTAATCTAGAGATGGTTATCTAAATCTGCTGGAAAATATGAAATTCAATGCTTGACTTTTTTATCATTTATAATTAAAGTGGAAACTATTATAAATTTAAAAATCATACATACAGGAGGTTGGAATGTATAAAAATTATATAAACGGTAAATGGCAAGACGCCAAATGTGGAAAGACTTTCACAAAACTAAATCCCGCAACAGGTGAAGAAGTAGGAAAATTTCCTTTATCCGAACCGGAAGATGTTAATGCAGCAGTTGCGAGTGCGAAAAAGGCTTTTAAGGGCTGGAGCAGAACTCCGCTTCCTACAAGAGGCGATATAATGTTAAAACTGGGCAATCTTATGTTGAAAAACAAAGAAGAACTTGCTATCATAGAAACACAGGATATGGGAAAAGTCCTGAAAGAAACACGCGGCGATGTGCAGGAAGGCATAGACACGGCGTATTACGCTTTTGGTGAAGCAAGAAGATTCTTTGGCAAAACCGTTCCATCTGAATTACCCGATAAAATATGTATGACTTTTCACCGTCCGATTGGAGTTGCAGGATTAATATCACCGTGGAACTTTCCCGCGGCAATCCCTTGCTGGAAAATGATACCTGCGTTACTTTCGGGGAATACGGTAGTATTTAAACCATCCCGTGAAGCTCCTGCAACAGGCGCAAAACTTGTAGAATTACTGATTGAAGCCGGAATTCCTGACGGCGTGGTAAATATTATTCACGGAGCCGGAACAAACGTTGGCGAAGCAATTGCTACTCATCCCGATATAGGTGTAATAAGCTTTACAGGATCCGTACCGGTAGGCAAAAGATTGGCAGAAATTTCCGGCAAAAGTCTTAAAAGGATAAGTCTTGAACTTGGCGGTAAAAATGGGCAAATAGTAATGGATGATGCAGACCTTGAGTTAGCGCTTGAGGGTGCATTATGGGGAGCGTTCGGAACTACAGGACAAAGATGCACTGCAACTTCAAGAGTAATTTTACATAAAGCTATTCATGATAAGTTTGTGGATATGCTTGTCAAAAGAGCAAATAAAATAAAAATAGGATATGGTTTAGACGAATCAATGGAAATGGGGCCTTGCGTTTCGGAAAAACAGCGTGATATAGTTGCAAAATACGTAGATATCGGCAAAAAGGAAGGCGCAAAGCTTGCTTGCGGAGGGGAGCCTTATACCGAAGGCAACTGCAAAAACGGATTTTTCTACAGACCGACAATATTCACAGGAGTAACGCCGGATATGAGAATAGCAAAAGAAGAGATATTCGGGCCAGTACTGTCCATCCTGAAAGTAAATGACTTAGACGAAGCAATCAAAGTTATAAACGGAACAGAATTCGGGCTTTCATCTTCAGTATATATAAAAGACGTTAACAACGCAATGAAAGCCGTAGCAGAAATAGAAGCAGGTATAACTTACATAAATGCGCCCACTATTGGCGCAGAATGTCATTTACCGTTCGGAGGAGTGAAGAATACCGGAAACGGGCACAGGGAAGGTGGATGGACCGTTTATGAAATATTCAACGAAACCCAGACGGTTTATATTGATTATTCTGCAAAACTCCAGAAGGCACAGATTGATACGACAGTTACACTAAAGTAGGAAGTTAAGTAAGTTAAGTCCAGCAAGCTGGATAGAAATCTCTAAGAACTAAAGTTCTAAGAGCTTGCTATAAGTTGAGTGAGTTTAGTATGGTAAGTAGGCTGAAAAAAGGCAGTGGAACTAATAAGTAAATTGTTAGTAAAGTTGGTATTAATAAAGAATATGATTGACAAAGTTATAAAAGAGAAATAGTGATTATAACTATGGAAAAAAGAAGATACATTGAGCTGTATAAAAGCGGGGAATTGAAAAAAAGAATTGAAAAGTCCATCTCGATGCTTGAATTCTGTAAATTGTGCCCGCGAAAATGCAAAGTAAATCGTTTGAATGACGAGAGAGGCTTTTGCGGCGCAGGCAGGTTTGCGTTACTAGCCAGTTACGGTCCGCATATGGGAGAAGAATTTCCACTTGTCGGGAAAAATGGCTCGGGGACTATATTCGTCGGTGGTTGTAACCTGAAATGTATATTCTGCCAGAATTATGAAATATCCCATGTTATGTATGGAGAAGAAGTAGAAGCAAAACAATTAGCGCAGATTATGTTAAAATTACAAACTATTCAATGTCACAATATAAACATAGTAACGCCTACACATATAGTGCCGCAAATCCTTGAAGCTTTGCCTTTTGCGATTGAACAGGGATTAAATCTGCCTCTTATTTACAATAGCAGCGCATACGACAATAAAGAAGTTTTGGAATTATTGGATGGAATATTTGATATCTATATGCCGGATTTCAAGTTCTGGGATTCTACAATGGCTACACAATTTGCGGGAACCGAAAACTATCCTTTTATTGCACAGAACTCAATAAAAGAAATGCATCGCCAGGTAGGCGACCTTATGTTAGATGAAAACGGTTTAGCCGAACGTGGTTTAATAGTACGTCATCTTTTATTACCGGATGATATGGAAAATACAAAAAAGATAGTAAAGTTTTTCTCTTCCATTTCGACACATACTTATGTAAATATAATGGACCAGTACAAACCATACGGGAATATAGAAGGTTTCCCATCGCTTGCAAAAAAAATAACGTCTGCCGAATTTAACAATGCAGTAGAATTTGCAAAAGAAAAGGGGCTTTATAGATTTTTATGAAAATAAACTGGGAAGCGCTTTGTGAAGCAGTTGGAGATTATTCTCAATCACGCATATATATATTCAACAAGAAAACAGGCGAAATTATTATAGTATCTGAATATATGAGTGATTCAAGCAAACGTGATTTAAGAACCCAGGTTGCCGGAATTAAACCTGAAAATTGTGTAGTAATCCCAACAATGAGTTCGCGAGACGGATTTAAATTAATGGAAGAGTTTGTTCCTCTTGTAAAAGATGACAAAGTGAAAGCTATATTAGCTGAAATATTGCCACAAAACGCGCCATTTAAAAGATTCAAAGAAGTAGTATTCAAAAATCCTGAAATACGAAAACAGTGGCAAAACTACCGCGAAGAGAGATTGACCGAATACGCGAAGAAATGGCTTACCAAAGAAGGAATTAAAGAAGAATAGGTAGTTGTACCCCTCAATTTTAATTTTTCAAAGTTCCCTGTGATTTAGAATATTTATCTTGCTGTAGTTTTTGTAGGCACAAATTCAATTTGTGCTTTTTTTGTAGTAAAGAGTAGCTAGGCAGCAGATAGAAAACACCCAAATCCAAAAATGAAATTTAGCCACGGATAAACAAAGATTTCCACGGATAAAATATCTGAAAAGAAAAATAAATAGTAGGGGCGCCTTTGAGAAAAAATATTTTTGGGATTACTCTTTCAGGAGTTCAATAAGTTCGGACTCAAGTTGTTCTGCAGTTTCCTTGCCAAATCCTGTATGCTGGGTTACAATTTTTCCTTGTTTGTCAATAATATAAGTTGTTGGAATGCCCCGTATACTATAATTTTTGGCTACTTCTTCATTCCCTATTAAAACAGGATGTTTTATTCCATTTTTTTGAACATAATCTCTTAATGCGTTTTCTTTATCCATACCTATCCCAAGTAT
>JAQTXJ010000105.1 GCA_028688815.1 bacterium
TTTATACATCTGGGGTTACGGGGTATTGAGGGAAGTATGGGAAATAATAAAGTGCGAAAGGAAGTTTACGAATTGGGGGGAGGGGTGTGAAAATATTTACGCAGTACGAACCAAAATCCTGCCACAAAAACACGAAGACACTAAAAAACAGACCACTAAAGAGAATTGTAACCGCAGATAAACGCAGATTAACACAGATAGAAAAAAGAAAACAGAGAGATTCTTCCTACGCTATGCTTCTGGATAAAAAACTCTAAGGGTTATTACCCAAGAGTTTGTAAACGGATTAACACGGATAAGAGAAAACAATTTACCACGAAAACACTAAAGAAGAGCACGAAAAACAAATAGAAAAAAGAGGTTTGTCCACGAATGAACGCGAATAAACACGAATGCACACAAAAACAGAAAAAAAAGGAATTAGAGATGGTTGAGGGAGTATTCTTTTATTTTCAGTTGCAAAGTTCTGCGACTGATGCCGAGCGCCTCCGCGGCTTTTGTCCTGTTGCCGTTCGACGCCTGAAGCGCTTCTATGATTAAACTTTTTTCCGTTTCGGTTTTACCTTTCTTGCTCTCTTCTTTTAATGTCAGTTTTTGTGAACCTGTTTCAACATTAGTTTTGAGGTGCGGGAAATGTTCCGACTGCAATATTTCCACGTCTTCCAACACTACCGTTCTTTCAATCACATTTTCCAGTTCCCTTATGTTACCCTGCCAAGAATAATCCATCAGCATTTTCAACGCGTCATCGCTTATGCCACGAATATTTTTTCCTTCACGTTTACTGAATCTTGAAATGAAAAACTCCACCAAAGCTTTGATGTCTTCTTTTCTTTCCCTGAGAGGGGGCAAAGAAATAGGCACTACGTTTAACCTGTAATAAAGTTCCTCGCGGAATTTACCTTCGGCGACATACTCCTGAAGGTTTTTACTCGTAGCGACGATAAGTCTGATATCCACTTTAACCGTTCGTACCCCGCCTATTCTTTCGAATTCCCTTTCCTGCAAAACCCTGAAAAGTTTCGACTGGTTGTTTATGCTCATCTCGGCGATTTCATCAAGGAACAGGGTTCCGCCGTCCGCAAGTTCAAACCTGCCGGGTTTGGCGACATTCGCTCCAGTGAACGCGCCTTTTTCGTAGCCGAAGAGTTCGCTTTCGAGGAGGTTTTCGGGTATTGCGGCGCAATTGACTTTTATAAAAGGTTTATCTTTCCTGTCGCTCCTGTAGTGAATGGCTCTTGCGGCGAGTTCTTTACCGGTGCCGCTTTCGCCGCGGATGTAAACGGTTGCGACGCTTTTGGAAACTTTTTCAATCATTTGATAAACTTCCTGCATTTTCGGAGATTTGCCGACGATTTCATCTTCATCCTCGGGACTGATTAAAAAGTTTTGTGTATTCTTTTCCTGTACGTTTAGGGCTTTTTCGACGACCTGTTTAATTTCGTTTATGTCAAAAGGTTTAATTATGAAATCGTAAGCACCCTGTTTCATAGCGGATACTGCGGTTTCGACGGTACCGTGAGCGGTAATCATAATCACGGGAACGCCCGGGGAAACTTTCATAATTTCCGAAAGTAAAGTCAGACCATCCATTTCGGGCATTTTCAAATCGGTAATAACGAGGTTGGGAGAATCTTTTTTAAAGTGTTCGAGGGCTTCTTTGCCGTTATTTGCGGTGATTACTTTATAGCCTTCTTTTTGGAGCATAGCGGAAAGGACTTTTTGCATACTTAATTCATCATCTACGACGAGTATATTTTTAAGCATTTTTATCTCCCGGCAACATTATGGTAATAGTTGTGCCTTGTTTTTCTTTACTTTCGATATCAATCATCCCGTTATGGGCATCTATAATCTGGCGAACGATGGAGAGTCCCAGTCCCGAGCCTTTCTTTTTGGTTGTGAAAAACGGTTCCCATATTTTGTCTTTTATTTCCGGGGAAATCCCGGCGCCGTTATCCTGTATTTTTATTTCGACGAAGCGGTTAGCTTTTTCTTTTTGGACGCTTATTGTAATTTCGCCTTTTTCGGGCATTGCCTGAACGGCGTTCAGGAAGAGGTTAAGAAAAACCTGTTTCATCAAGTCGGGGTCTATAGAGAGAAGCGGGACTTCGGAATAGTTTGTTTTGAAGACGATATTATCTTTTTTAACGAGCGGTATGGTTTTATCGATGAGTTGGGCAACGTTATAGGGTTCGGTTTTTATGGTTGGCGGGCGTGAGAACTCAAGGAATTCGGAAACCAGTTCGTTCAACCTATTTGTTTCCGTGAGTATAATATCAATGAATTCGTTTTTTCCGAATTCGGTTTCGAGGTATTGCGCGGCACCTTTCACGGAACCGAGCGGATTTTTTATTTCGTGAGCAACTGAAGAGACCATTGTACCGAGCGCGGAGAGGTGTTTGCTTTTTTCTTTTTCGGCGTGTGTTTTGTAAGTTTCTATTGACAGGATTGCGATACGGCAAAGTTCGGCAAGGAACTCGAGTTCTTTTTTAGTAAACATATTCCCGGTAGTTTTTTCGTCTGCGAGCAGGAATCCGGATACTTCCATTTTGAATTTCATAGGGACGGCGACTTCGGATTCGAGTTTTTGCATAGTTTGGATAACGTTTTCGATATTGGTTTTTTGGGCGGGAGCATCGTTACCGAATTTTATTCTTGCGATTAATTCTTCTTTTACGACGACGGTATTTTTGTTTAATTCTTTTATGAGGGAATCTTCGGCGGGGATGATTTGTTTTTTGGGAGATTTTAGTATTTGAAAGTTGTTTTTATTTTTGAGAGCGAGAGAGAAACGAGAAGCGTTTATGGTTTTGGAGGCGGTATTTAGGAGGAGGTCGAAAACTTCTTCTGGAGCGGTAGTATTGGATATATCGGTATTAAATTCGGCGAGTAGTTCGCGGTAATTTTTTTCTTTTCCCAGAGCGGACACGAATTTATTTATCCCGCTGCGAACGGGTTGGTAGGCGAGAATTATCAATGATGCGGAGAGGAAGGCGAAAAGGTAAAGCAGGGGACCGGAAGGGATGAACCTGAACAGGAGGAGGATAGCCGAGAGTACAGCCGCCATAAGGATAAAGGAGAGGGTATTTTTTGCGATTCCGCCGACGCCGAAAAGTCTGTACTGGATGATAGTATAGGCGATAATTAAGGCATATACGGCGTTTGCGAGGCTGCCGAGCGTCGGGAAATTAATTCCGAAAGCGGGGAAGGTATCGGTAAGACCGCCTGCTATGCCGATAATTGCGCCGATGATTAAGTATTGGAGTCTGTTTTTTTCTACGGAAGAGGTGCTTTTTTTATGTTTATAAAGGAGTAAATATATTGAGTACAGGTATACGGGAATCTGGAAACAGCAGAAAAGGGAAGTCCAGCCGGCAGAGATGGCGTAGGGCGTTAAAAGGGTTAAGAGGAAGAATATTGATAAGGAGTAGGAGACGAGGAGGAGGTATTTTTGGAATTTTTCTTTTATGCCCGTGAACGAGATAACGAAGTGGAGAACTGCCGTGGGAAGGAAGACGAGTCCGATGCTGTTGAGTTTGTAGAAGAGGGCGACTTGCGGGGCGAACGGGGAGATGTGGATTTTGAAATACAGGGCAAAAGCCCTAAAGAGATTCCATATAAAGAGGCAAATGCTGATGAAGCCGAAGGTTTTGCGGACGATGTTATTTCTGTGAACGGTTAGGATAATGGCTGCGAGGGATAGGTTGATAAGGGTAGCGATAACGGCGCCGATAAAAGCAAAGTTCATTAAGGAGTTAATACAACGGGAGTGAGGAAATGTCAAATTTTTTGTAGAAAAAGACTGCCGCGAAAATACGAAAATGGTAAGAAGTGTAACAGGTAGTAACTAGTAGTAATTTTTTGTAACAGAAAAAGAAATTAGCCACAGATAGACACAGAATTACACGGAAAACAACAGATAACGGAAAGAATTTCATCCACGAATGAACACGAATTAACGCGAAAAACAAATAACTGAAAGAATTATAGCCACGGATAACAGACCCCAGCTAAGCTGGATAACAAGCCCTAAATGGCTTAAGGGCTTGTAAACGGATTAACACGGAAAACAACAGATAACGGAAAATTATAGAGTTAAAAACGAACAAACTTTATCTCCACGGATTGACACCCTTCGGCAAGCCCTCCTATCAAGTAACTCCAATAAATGCTCTGAACGGCGGGCGGACTCAGGGTAAACGAAAAACGGAGAACACGAAAAACAACAGAGTATCACCCCGCCACAGCGGGGTAAACTCCAGCACAAAAAGACAAAGAAAGCACGAAAAACAAACAGAATGAAACCGCGGATAAACACAGATTAACGCAGAATAAAGAGAACGGAAAAGTTAACCACAGAGGACAGAAAAGTTTTATCCGCGAATTAGCGCAAATTTACGCGAAAAACAGAAAACAAAAGAAAACACGAAGAACAGAGGACGGAAACAGAAAGGATAGAAAAAAGTTGGCATTAAAGATTGACAAAGATAGGTTTTGAGAATATTGAGTATGAAGATAGTTGATGAAAGAAGGAAAGAATAGGACATATAAGTCATATAAGACATATAGGACATATAAAAAAGAAAAACGGAGGAAAAAATATGAAAAGAAATTATATTGTATTTTTTATTTTTAGTGTGATTGTGGGTAATAGTTTTGGGCAACATGCGGGGTGGACGAATTATACCAGTGGACAAGATGTCACGGCTATTGCGGATAGCGGGAATGAATTATGGATTGGAACTACGGGTGGACTCGTAAAAATGAACAAAACTACCGGGGAAATGATATTTTATAATAGCTTAAATTCCGGTTTGCCATATAACTATGTCACTGATATCGAGATAAAAGGGACGACCGGCGATATCTGGATTGGAACGGAAAGTGGTGGTCTTGCGAAGTTTGACGGGACGAACTGGACTGTGTATGACACTTCAAATTCAGGGATAGCTTCTAATAATGTTTCTGCTATTGGGATAGAAGAAACGACTGGCGATATCTGGATTGGGGATGCTTTTTGGTATAGTAAAGGGCTTACAAAGTTTGACGGAACAAATTGGACTGTGTATGACACTTCAAATTCAGGTTTACCGAGTAACATTGTTACGGATATTGCGATAGAGGGGAGTGATATCTGGATTGGCACTGGTGATTTGGGGAGCGGTGGTCTTGCAAAGTTTGACGGAACTAACTGGACAGTGTTTAACGAATCAAATTCCGGATTGCCCAGTAACAGTATTTGGGTTCTTGAAATAGAAGGCAATAACAAATGGATTGGTACTTATAATGGTCTTACAAAATTTGACGGCACAAACTGGACTACATATGATGAAAACAATTCAGGTTTACCCGACAATGCAATCAGGTCTCTTGCAATAGAGGGGACGACTAGCGATATTTGGGTTGGTACTTATAGTGGTGGTCTTGCGAAGTTTGACGGAACTAACTGGACGGTATATGACACGAGCAATTCAGGATTGCCAGACAATAAAATCAAGACTCTTTTAACAGAAGGAAATAATATCTGGATTGGAACCAACGGTGGTGGTCTTGTAAAGTTTGACGGAACTAATTGGACTGTGTATAACCCATCAAGTTCAGGACTTCCCTTTAATGGTATCTCCGCTCTTGGGATAGAAGGAACGACTAGCAATGTTTGGGTTGGGGGATATTGTCTTGCAAAGTATGACGGTGTTAACTGGACAGTGTATGACACATTAAATTCAGGGTTGCCCCCTAAAGAAGTCCTTGTTATTGGGATAGAAGGAACGACCGGCGATAAATGGATTGGCACCTCTTATGGAGGTCTTGCGAAGTTTGACGGCGTTAACTGGACTGTATATGACACCTCTAATTCAGGGTTGACTAATAACTATGTATCTGCTTTTGGGATAGAAGGAACGACTGGCGATAAATGGATTGGGGGTACGAATTATTGTCATAATGGCGGCCTTACTAAATTTGATGGCACGAACTGGGTTGTGTACAACATATATAATTCCGGGTTGCCTTCTAACTTTATCTATACTCTCGCAATAGAAGGAACGACTGGCAATATCTGGGTTGGTAGTGGTGATTATGGTCTTGTAAAGTTTGACGGTACGAATTGGACCGTGTTCAACGAATCAAATTCCGGATTGCCTTCTGACTATGTCAGCGCTCTTGCATACGACGGAACGACTGGCGATATCTGGATTGGTACTGATGGTAGTGGGCTTGCAAAATTTGACGGCACTAACTGGACAGTGTTTACTAAATTAAATTCCGCGTTACCTTCTAATGAAGTCAATGCTCTTGCAATAGACGGGACGACCGGTGATATATGGATTGGCACCGGAGATTTTTGGGGTACTGATAATGGTGGCCTTGCGAAATTTGATGGGACGAATTGGACTGTGTATAATCGCTCCAATTCGGGTTTGCTGGATAATGTTATCAATATTATTGCAATAGAGGGGAGTAATATATGGATTGGAACTAAAAATGGGCTTGCGGTGTATAATACGACAGGGGTAGAGGAGAATTCCAAATTACAAAATCCAAATTACAAATTAGAAATAGGAAAGAATCCGTTTGTGAAGTCAACGGTGATTAGTTACGAATTGCGGAGAAAAGATAAAGTGTCATTGAAGATTTATGATTTAACGGGTAGTTGCGTGAAGACGTTAGTTGACGGGGAAAAGGAAGCGGGGAGTTACAGCGTTAAATTGGATGGGAAAGAGTTGACAAATGGA
>JAQTXJ010000028.1 GCA_028688815.1 bacterium
ATTCTTCTCCCGATAAATCGGGATCAGAATTAAAAGTAGTAAGCAGGTATGATTATAGATACTGAAGAACTTATTGACCGAAAGCTTTATCTATTTTTTCTTCCGGTAATATTGTCAAGCCAAGGGCGGCTGACATACTTGTGGTGGGACTTACTCTCACACCAATGTCGGCATGCAGTAATTTGAATTTCGTTCCTATTCCAAGGCCTATCCATAAATTGGATTTTGAAATAGCTTTTACGAGTCCGACTCCCGTTCTAAAAACCACTGCTTTATATGGGATTTCCGCACCCATTCCAAACCACTGCGGGTAACCTATTTCTGCGGCTACGTTCATAGTCTTTTTATTGATACTGCATCCGAGCTTTACGCTCATATCTTCTCTTGTAGAGAAAGACCGTCCTGTAATAGTTGTTGTATCCCACTTAACGCTTGTATCGGGATCAAAATGTTCAAGGTCTGTCGGTTTTACTGTAAATGTTAAAGAATCTATTGCAGGATTTTCGAGCCATTCCATTCCGGATAGAATATTTATTACAGATATTCCCATATTATAATCTTTGTTGAAATATAATGCACCGATATCTACCCCAAACCCGGTGCCACCTTCCGCATACCTTAGAACAGCACTACCATTACCGGATATTATAGTCGACGCAGCAATGTCAGTAGTATCAAAAGTAGTTTTAAGTCCTCCGTCCAATTTTGCATCCATATAAGAAAAGCCTTCCAGATATTTAATAGTTGCGCCTATAGCAAAATTATCACTTGCTATTAATTGGGCTGCAGATACACCGACATCAAGAGCTATTTCGCTTACACCCTGTGTTCCATTGAAACTATATACGGAATCTATTTCGGGTATATTTCCCCAAAAAATCATTTTAGTGAAATCCGAAGGTATCTCACCTGCATTTTTAGTAATAAGGCAACTTGTAAATGCTATATTTTTCCAAGAGAAAGAAATAGCCTGTGCCCCGCCACAAGCACCAAAAGACAATCCATTCTGAAAAATCTTTTTATCTTCATCATTAAAATATCCGTGACTAGCTATTTTTATCCAATCACCTACGCTTAAATTAGAAGAATATTCCATCCCTATGCTTAATATATTGAACGAGAATTTAGGCGATAGTATAAGATTTGCAGGATTCCATGCTACCGCATCAAACCCGCTTGCAAAAACAGAATAAGTACGGGATAATCCTTCTCCCCTGCCACTAAAATTTAGCATAGCATATGCAGAGTTGCTTAAAAGTATCGTAATGTACAATAACCACTTAATTTTTTTCATCATAACTTGATAAGTTAGAGTAACGCTTTTGCCTGCGTGCGGCAGACAAACAACGTCACAAATGCTAACTAATCATTTATTTGTTCCCTACCCTTACTTTAATTTTCAACAGTGATTTTATCGCAAATCTATCTTTTGGCAAAACAGCTATCGTATCCGGCTTTGTATTTGAAAAGATATTAACAACTATCCTGGGCCAAAGTCTTTCGTATTTAAGATATTCTTTGATTGCTACAGGAGAACGAGTAGTGTACACCCCTTTCGGGTTAGCACTATTAGCAGGTTCAAACGGCAATGTATATATACATTCTCCATAGGAAGTCGAGTCAGTTGACATATACACCTTTATGTTTCCCTGCAAAGGAGTAGGATTTGCATATTGAATTTTCAGGCTTGTACTTTCTATAGGAGCATCTTTTACTTGTTTTGGAATGTTAATTCCAATTACCGTATCCGGGGCAATTTTAAGAGTATCGCTTAGTATAATTCTTGCCGGCATTTCAAAACCAACTTCTCCCGATATAAAATCTGCAGAAGTCACGCCTATGTCACCACTTAATCTGACTTCTCCGGTTACGCTGACAAGTTCGGGAAAAAGATTAATAAAGTTTACAACAGAGTCTCCACCTATTCTGAAGAAATTTGAATCCGGAGCTATCGTATCTATTATTGTAAGAGTTTTGGTAGAGTCGGCCCTTCTTCCTGTTACGTTGAGAATTATTTCCGGATTTGCATCTATTCCATTATACATATTTATAAAGAACCATACGTTATCCAGTTTTATTACCGTTGGGTCAATATTATAATAATCTATCGTTTTACTATATGTAGGTATAGCAGTAACTATCGTGCTATCAAAGTGTGCGTTGATCTGGGAGACACAAATATTATATAATTTAATTCTAATACTAAAAGTATCATTCTCATCAAGAGTATCGGTTACGCTTCCTGCCGTAGGATAAAACCAGGTACTCAACCTTAAAGAATCTGGGGTTATAGGATTAATAGTTCCATTTCTTATTATTATAGTGGTATCATTATCTCCATTTACGACAGTTTTATGGATATTAAGAAAATTGCACTCTGCAATATCTTCAACAAAGAAATCAAACTGTCCATGAATAGGATTTACAAAATGAAATTCACAATACCCACTGTCGATTTGGGCAGAATTGATAGCATACGGAGTTAACGCTAACGGAGTTACTATATTTGATGTGCAGGGAGGGAATTTGCCACTCATTGCAGAAAGCGTTCTAACAAATAATTCCATAGATGTTTCTACGTTAACGGCGGTATCTATAACTGTAGGAGTTGTTTTTTCCCGTGTCCAGATATGCATTTCATAATTCATTGGATTTTGAACTTTTTTTCCACTCAGGTTACAACCATTAATTGCCGAGTCACCCGGATTAATTGAATAATAATAAAGATTTAGCGTTTCCGAAATAATAAGACTCACATGCACAGAATCTAATACAATGGGGAGATTATTTTTAAAGCCAATGCTAAGATACCCGGAATCTACATCTATATATTCAAAATCCATTGGCAAATGAAAGGAATCACCAAAGGTCGAATCTTGAGCAGGAATGGTATCTATCAATTGTCCCTGGAAAGCTCTTATTTCCGGCATAACATCACCGAGAGTAAAAGACACGGTATCTTTAGATGAGAGATTAAATTTAATATCCGTAAACGCAAGGGATGTGTCTTGACAAATAGAGTCCAGCACTAAAATATCTTTTACCCATATAGGCTCTATCTTAAAACTTTTCTCAAATAAGGAAACAGAATCAATAGAATCTTTACATACATCACGCATAAGGATATTTCTAGAAGCTATTGGCAAGTTAATTTCTGTATCCCAAGAAGGAGGAATAGGGTTTTGCATACAACTACAAAAAAGCAGAACAAAAAGCCCAGATATGATTTTTTTCATATAGATATCGTTTACTTCTATCATATTTAGATATTATCAATAACAGAGCTTGTCAATAAATTTCTAAAATATAATAAATAAAGATTAATTAAATGGGAACCCTAAAAGTTAAAACGGGGGAAACGGTTTGGACAGAAATAACCTTGTTCGATTGTTCGGCGGTTTAATCGTAGAATTTTAGTAATTCCCCCTTAATTACTATTTAATATTTAATTTTCATGTATTACTATTCTCGCTTGACAAAAATGAAAAACTTTTTTATTGTAAGAAGACAATGAGAATTATATTCTGCTTGATATTTGTTTTTATAGCCGAAATTTCTGAGGCGCAACAAATAATCCCGCCTGTCACAAAAAAACTCCGGTATATCTCTCTCTGTTCATCTCTTACAGCTATCGCGTCCGATTGGTTCGTTGAATATTATTACACTAAATACAAAGAAGCAGAAGCCCCCGATGATTGCGAAAAATACCGTGAAAATACCAAACTATGCGAAAACATCAGGGATATATCTATGTGGACTACAGGTATAAGTCTCGCAGTTTCCATCATTTCAGAAAAACTTGCAAAACAGCCCAAAACGCAGGGGTCTATACAAAAACTCCATATTAATTTAGGCAGTAAAGAGTTGGAATTAACTCCCGGACTAACTCTAAGCCCGGCTAAAAAAGGAATAGGATTATCTATATTTTGTAAACGCAGTTAAAATGGCAACTATCAACAATTTAAAAATTAAGAGAAATTTATTATGAACTATAAACTTGTTATAATATGTTTATTCTTCTTAGCCTGTAACCGTAAACAATTTACAAACCCAAACGACTTAATTAATACTCCTCCTCCTCCTAAACTAACCTACCCAATAGAAGATACTCTTTTGTATTGTAATCCTTCTCACTTTGATTGGGAAGCCATAGATGATGACACACTATACCCTTCAGGTAGAGTTTATGAGATCCTTTACTCATCGGACAGCAGCTTCACTTCTCCAACATCTGTAATCACAAACTCCTCTTACGTCTATCCTTCTACATTGTTTAAAGAGCATTGTTTCTGGAAAGTACGAGCAAGAAGAGAAGAAGCTTCTGAAAAATCATGGGGTGAATGGTCTAATGTTGCATCGTTTAGGGAACGTTTCTCTCTTACTGCAGAATATGCAGGTATTCCGGGAGGCGACCAGATTATCATAAAAGACAATTATGCGTATATTAACAGCTACCACCAAAATTCCTTTTATATCCTGAACTTAAGCAATCCGATCAGTCCTACGCTTATCTCATTTTTTACAGACAGTAGCGTAAACTACTTCTATGGAATGGAAAAATCCGGAGATTATCTTTTCCTTCTTGCAATAGATGATTCCGCTCATTATGTTATTAGAACCTATTCCATAACTACCCCTTCTTCTCCCAAATTCTTAGGGACATGCAGATTAGGTAATTATAATAACTATAACGTAATCGCAGTATCCTACCCCGCGGTATATATAAAAACTTCTCCTTATTGCGTATCAATAATTAACACCTCGCAGATAGAAAATCCTTTTGTCACGGATTCAATAGAATGTAAAGATTATTCTATAAATAATATTACAATCTTTGGAAAATACCTCTTGTTGTCCAGCAGTTCTAAGATATATGTATATGATATTTCAGACCCGTTTCATCCTTCAATAGCAAATAGTTATAACTGTATTTCTTCTACATACGTACTTTGCATTTCAGGAGACACTTTATTTACAGCAAATAACTCCACTATTACTATTTTTGACATTTCGGTACTGCCAACAATTAATAAATTGGGCACCATATCCACGTCCCCTTACAGTTTTACAAACTTATCTTTATACTCCAATAATTGCTTTGTGTCACATTCCGGATATATTCTTGAGTTAAATGGCGTTAATAATCCTTTGATAGGGTGGGTTTGTCCTTCGTTTTCTATTTATGACATAGCCGCAAATAAAGATTATTTATACCTGCTTTCTCCATCCGATGGAATATCTATAATAAAACTATGCAAAGAAGAATAACTATTTTACTTTTTATCTTTTGTATAGGCTGCGACTTCGGTCTCAATGCGCCAAAAGAAGACGCTAATGGAATTTATTTGAACTTGCTGTCAAATACCACGTTGAGCATTGATGGTATCCTTAGAATAGACAACAACAAAGCTTATATAATAGGAGATTACAATTTACAAGTATTGGATATCTCTGACAAAGTTAGGCCCAAATCTTCTGATTGTTATTTTGTCGTGGGGCAGGAAATAAAAGATGCCATTATAAATGCCCCTTATTTCTATATAGTCTCTCCCGATACGCTTTTTATCAAGAATATTAATTCTCTTTCCCAAATCGTTGGAAAATTAGCCCTTAATACTACTGTCGAAAATATAAAAATAAATGGAAATTATGCTTATATTAAAACAAGCGCCGGCAACTTATTAATAATAAATATATCATCACCGTCTAATCCTGAACTTCTTGGGACAGTAGGTTTTGGAAAAGAAATCGAAGATTATATCATTGAAGACAAAATTGGATATCTGCTGTTTTATAATTCTCTTTTGGTTTACGACTTTTCAAATCCCACCCACCCCTTACCCATAGACATTTCTGAAATAACAACATATGATGGAACGGGACTCAAAAAGAATGGCGAATATTTATATCGCAGGGGAAGTTTTTGGGGAATATATATTACAAAAATTAAGGGACAAGCGCTTGAGTCCATCCGCTTTCTTGAATTCCCAAGAGAAATACTGGATTTCGATTTTGACAAATACGGAATAGCCACGGACACTTCTACATTATACCTGTTGAATGCACAAACTCCTTCTTATCTTTGTGTAATTGAGAAAATGCTGGGAAGAGGTTATTCTTTAAAAACAAAGGGCGATTATATATATTATCTTCAAAACAAGTCTTTAATTATTCTTAAAGTTGAAAAATTACGATGATTCTGCTTGCCTTTTTTATTACTGCCGCATCTATTTCAGGAATCGTTTATGATGCTGAAACCCGTAACCCCGTTCCCTTTGTCAGCTTATTTATAAACAATGGATCTTATAGCGCAATTACTGATTCTACAGGTAAATTCTACACCCAACTCAAGGCAGGAACTTACAAAATAAAAACATCTCATGTCGGATACATAGGTAAAACCATAAACGTAAAACTTTCCCCAAAACAAGAATTAGAGTTGTCTATCCCGGTAGAAAAAAAAACTTTTAAACTTGAAGAAGTCCGGGTGCTTGGAGAACGTATTCTTGAGCCATCTTTCAGAGGTATAGATGTAAAAGAACTAAAAAAACTTCCTTTCGCAGAATTGGATTTTTTTAGGGCTCTACAGTCTTTTCCGGGTGTTTATTCGGTATCTGATCTTGTAGGATGGCTTTATGTTCGTGGGGGTACTCCCGACGAAAACCTTTACCTGATGGATGGAGGAGAAATTGCTTGTCCACAGCACTATTTCGGAGCTGTGTCGGCTTTTAACGTAAATTTGCTTAAAGATGTAAGATTCTCTTGCGGCGGATTCCCGGCATCCTACGGAGATAGATTATCCGCAGTCCTTGATGTCACAACAAGAGAAGGATCTTTTGAAAAAAGAGTAACAAAAATAAACGCAGATTTTTTGGAAGCCGGAATTGAAACAGAATTTCCTCTCTCAAATAATTGTTCCTATATTTTCTCTGCAAGAAAAAATTATTTTAAAGCCGTCGCTCCTCTCTTAGGAATAGAAGATTCGACTATGATTTTGCCCGCCTATCAGAATTTTCAGAATAAATTATCATTTTCTCTTGGTAAAAATAATAAAATATCGTTAAGCAGTTTATTGATGGAGGATGCGGCATCCGTATCCGGTAGTATTATAGAAGAGAGCGGCGTGAATATTAACTGGAATAATGTAAGCAATACTTATGTCTTAAATTATTACACTAATATACGAGACCAACCTCTCAGAACGGTAATTTACCATACTTATCTTTCCAGGTATGCCAACTGGATTGATTCAACCGTAAAAAATAAAAATAAGCTATTAAAAAAAACCGGGATAAACCAAACCGGCGAATTTAAATTTTTCAAAGACAAATCTCTTGAGTGGGGAATTTCTTCTTCATACCTCGATTATTCTATAGACGATGACTTGCCTGTTGAATTTATGGGGCTTGAAAAATGGAATATACCTATACGTTTGTTTGCAGACACCTCCACAACCCAATATGGCGCTTACTTAAATTTTAATACTCCCATCACAAGTAAAATTACACTGGCATCAGGTTCAAGATTTGATTATAGTTCATTAATTGACCGAGCCATTATGAGTCCCAGACTCAGATTAACATACTTCTATAATCCTAAAACTTCCTTTTCTATTGCCTGGGGATATTACCAACAATTCCAGGCTCCTGAGGTGCTGACACTTGCACCGGGAATTGCGCCTGCGAAGTCAAATCACTATGTAATAGGAATAGAAAGGGAAATATCTAAAGACATTTTCGGAAAAATTGAATTTTATGAAAATAAAATCAGTAACTTAGGGTACATATTTGTTGATGAAAAAAATATGAGCATATCTTCCAATTGTAGCGGGTATGGTTTTGCAAGAGGAATAGAAACATTTGTTAAAAAATCATTTACAAATAATTTCTTTGGGTGGGCATCCTGTTCGTTTTCTAAAACAAGAAGGACAAGCTTATTTAACAAGAACCTTACGGATTTTGACGCAGACCAGCCTATTTCTTTGAATTTAATAGGTGTTTATACTTTCGGTAAATATGCAATAAGCACTACTTACAGACATTCTTCAGGCAGACCCTTTACCCCGATCGCAGGTTGGTGGTGGAATAACCGGCTTGGCAAATGGATTATGTTCAAGGGCCCCAAAAACTCGGAACGCTACCCGTCTTATGACAGATTGGACATAAAAATTGAAAGAGAATTTCACATATCTAAAACAACCGGAAATATATATTTCACTATCCTTAATGTATTTCAACATAGGAATGTTCAATTTTATGATTATATTGAAACCCAACGACAACCTATCTATATGCTGCCAAGACTTGCTTTCTTAGGCGTAGATTTTACAATTTTTTAGATAACCAAGAGGAGAATGATGAAAAAAATTATAATTATGTTATTACTCGTTCCTACTTTTCTTATGGGAAAAATAAGGGATGTGTTTCGTTCGGATAGTGCGCAGGGAATTCAAGATTCGATATATGCAAGTTCTTATTATGACACCGTTATGGTTAATAATGGAACTTATTATGCGGGAGACGTGAGCTTTTTCCGGGGCATTACGATGAAAAAAAACGTAACTTTGATGAGCGTTAATGGCGCTCAATCTTGCACGCTAAGCGGATTCAACAATACATCCGCCTGTTCATCTTATCATGTGATATATTGCTATAATTTGGGAACAGATACGTCTTCAAATGCTACCGTAATAAAGGGATTCACAATAACGGATGGAAATGCAAAAGAAGATAACGGGGAATATAGCTACGGAGGGGGGATTTACTGCAACTATTCTTCGCCAATCATAGATTCCTGTATTATAACAAATAACTTTGCTGTTTATGGCGGAGGGATATTTGGTTGCAACTCTTCAGCTTCGATAATACAAAACTGCGTAATAAAGAACAATATTGCCACTTATGGTGGCGGTGTCCGCAATGGGGCGCTATCTCTTAAAAACAGCATAATAAAAGATAATTTTGCTAATTATGGTGGAGGTATTTATAGCGAGCACACCAACTCAATTATTCAGAATACAATAACAAACAACTCCGCTGATTATGGTGGAGGTATTTATATCAACGGGCATATCAATTCAATTATCCAGAATACAATAACAAACAACTCCGCTAAATATAATGGCGCCGGAATTTATATGTATCATTCTACGCCTACGATTACAAATAATATGATAGCAAGCAACTGCGCTAATTATGGGTGTGGCGGTGGGATTTTTATTGATAATTATTATAATTCCTCAACTAAAACTAAAATCAAAAATTGCGTCCTTGCCTTGAATAGGAGTAAAAGGGGAAGCGCTGTTTTTAACATTAACAACAGCAAAACTTTTATTGATAGTTGTTTTATAGTGGATAATGGGGATATTGCAAGCACAGGAGCCGGCACTGTTTACCTGACGGCAGACGCAGATACAACCACAATTTCTTACTCAAATCTGTATTACAACACCTTACAATCGGAAATTGAAATATTCAATAACACAATTATTCCGCTTCCTTTGAAAAACAATTTTTGGTGGGACACCGCTGCGACAGAAATCGCAAAACACATAGAAGGACAAAGTGTATATACACCCGTTATGTATAATTTTGTACCGGGAGCGCCCGGCGAACCTCTTGAAATAGACTCCATTCGTAATTATGACGAAACTTATTCATTTATAGTAGATTCTCTTGAAAACAATCCCGATACAATGTATCTCAGAATATACGGGCAAGACAAAAATATGAAATTCAGAGAAGCAGCTATTGCAATTATCAAAACAAATTGTTATCCAACAGGAATTGCAACAGCGTTACTTGAAACAGATACGAATTCCGGGATATACCAAGGAAAAGTAATCGTAAAAACTTCCGCCGGTAACGACACTATTCAGCTTGATGATATTTACAACATAGTAAAAACAGATACCGGAAATTCCATTGTAATGATTACTGCAAACACGGATACTTCACAAAAATTAATGGTTTTTTATAAAGGAATTTATGGGATAGAGGAATCCTCGATTTTGGATTTTAGATTTCGGAATGTGGATTTAAAAATCGGCAAAAATCCGTTTTCTAAATCAACAGTCATTACTTATTCCATTCCTCGCTTGCCTGCCGTAGGAGAGAATAACGATTATGCGTTGAGCAGAACAAAATCCACCGTCTCAGGCGGGAATATCCGTTTAACTATTTATGACATCACCGGCAGGCCCGTAAAAACTCTTGTAAACGAACAAAAACCCGCCGGAACTTATAGCATAACTTTCTCCGGAAAAGATTTGTCATCGGGAATTTATTTCGCAAAACTTATAGTAGGTAATTTAAAAACAACAAAAAAACTAGTGTTGATGAAATAATTTGGACAATTTATAAAGGAGAGGAATGAGAACTTTTAGATTTTTGACAATATTAAACTTTCTCTTTATTCTTATATTTCTGGGATGTGGCGTTCCGATGGAAACCGAGTTTCTAATGTTTGACCATAATTATATTCCCAAGCATAAGCTACCTGAAGAAATAGAAGTTTATTTTGAAGGAGCTCAGCCTGACAAACCATATAGTATAATTGGAATTATAGAGACTTCGCCAAATTCCGATTACTGGATTAATAAAAAAAGCCCAAAACTTGAAGACTATATAAAAGACATGAAAAAGAAAGCAGCTAAACTAGGAGCGGATGGCATAATCGGCATATATTCTCCAATGGAACTTACGGTCGAGAACCAACAAACAAAAGCATCTACAAATGGCATAAGCATTTTTAATTCCAAAGAGTATTCCACAGTAAAAGGACAAGCATTTGTTTATAAAAAATAAAAAGTAAAGTTTTTTCATCTTCGTCCTTCCCCTTTTCTATTCTGTTCTTTTACTCCTTTTGTCTAAATATATATTGCCACTATCGTATTCATTTTTTGGGAAAAGTTTTTCTTGCAAAAACAGGAATTTTGGATATCATAAAAATGGAAGCACATTAAAAAAGGAGATTAAATGGAAGTATTGTATTATGTTTTTATAAAAACAACTGCAGGGAAAACCGTGCAAGCTTTAACAGAAATAAGGAAATTCCCTGAAATAAAAGAAGTTCATATGGTTACGGGCAATTGTGATATAATTGCATTTCTTAAATCAAATAATGTTAAAGAACTTGGCAATATGGTTGCCAAGAAAATACATAAGATGGAGAGCGTAAGTTCCACTATTACCTGCATTGTAGTCAAATAAAACCCCTTATTAAAAATAAATTATGTTTCTTTTTGCAAAAATCATATCCGGATAGTTTTTCTATCTTTTTTATTCTCATTAATTTTTTACAATAGATTTTTCTTGCCAAAAAGAAAGAACAGGATATTAATTTATTTTATAGTATAAAATAGAGGAGGAAAGATATGGATGACCAAACAAGCCGTTCAAGAATAAAAACATATATGCCCATAATTCCAGGAATGGATACGACGCTTTCACAGACAAATAATCTCGCAAGCACTTTTGTAGAGCGATTAGAGAAATGGATACGGGAGGCCGAAAATAGTCTGTCCCAGGATGAGAGATTGGTTTTAAAAGTAATTTTACATAATGACCGGGAACACCAGGTTAGTAATATTAGTTATCAAAATCCAAACTTAATTGCATTTCACTGTATTGATGACCTGGTTACCGAAAAAACTATTCTTATTCATCAAAGTTCTGTCCAGTTAGTATATAGCGTAGAAAAAATCGATAGGGACACCGAGAAAGAACCGATCGGATTCATACACCAAGCATAGAAAACTTAAATATTAAAAATCAAATATCAAAAAATTAATAACCCAAATAAGTATCTACGAGTTTTGTTTCCCGCGGTTTGAAGCAGATATTTTAGATTGCCTTTTTTGCTGCAGTATAATTTTTCACAACTTGGGAAATAGTCTAATGAAAAAATATTATCTGTGGAATTGACCTAACGGTATTATATTTTCATCAAGCATTGTAGGGAACAGGCATGCCTGTTCCCTACATAATTACATTAAAAATTATTACTGAAATTAAGACGAAAAAAATGGAAGAATTTTGAATTAAGTTAAGTAAGCAAAAGCCTCTTATTTCACGTCAAGGGCCAATTTCTTCTTAATTATATTCGTTTGAATAACAGAAAAAGTATTATAAATAAACCAATAAATTACAAGTCCGGAAGGGAAGTTTAAGAATATTACGGTAAACATAATTGGCATAAAATACATCATTCGTCTTTGCATCGGGTCACTTATCTGGGAAGACTGCATCTTCTGTTGGATAAACATCATAATGCCCATAGCAATCGGCAGGATGAAGAACGGATCAGGTTCTGAAAGATTTTCTATCCAATGAGGGATAAAGACTGCATTTCTCAAAACTATTGAAGTATCCAAAATTGCATACAGCGCAAAAAATATTGGCATCTGGATTAAAAGAGGCAGACATCCGGACACCGGGCTTACCCCTTCTTTTCTGTACAAATCCATTACTTCCTGGTTCATTCTTTTCGGGTCTTCTTTATATTTTGTCTGCAAACTCTTCAACTTCGGCTGCATTCTTTGCATAGCAAGCGCCGATTTCTGGCTCATAGCCGTCAGCGGGAAAAATATTATCGTCATCAGTAAAGAGAATATTATAATTATTATTCCGTAATTAGATATTCCCTTATGCAGGAACAGGAAGAATTTCAAGAAAAACCTGGAAATAGGTCTTATCAATTTGAATCCGAAATAGCAGGATTCGCCAAGAGTAGAATGCACTTTAGTCATAAGCTCATAGTCCAGAGGACCTGCATACAATTTATAAGAATAGTCTCCTGTAGATGTCTTTGTAGTCAAAGAAACCGCAACTCTTTTAGATTCCGGGTCTTTTGGTGCCGTTGCGCACCCTCCCCCCATCATACATCCTCCACCAACAGCGCCTTTTGCAAACCTGCGCATAGAATAAGATTCTGTTTCTCCCAAAGGTATTAACGCAACAAGAAAATATTTATTCTTTAATCCTACCCAGTCTATAGTTCCCTGTTCTGTAAAAGGTACCGTATCAAGTTGTGTCAACGTTTTTGAAATTACCTCTTTGCCGGCGTTTGCGGCTCCTCCAAAATACCTTAATTCCAGATCAACCTTTTTTTCCGTAGACGCTATCCCGGCATCCCAACGAATCGTATGGCGATATGTATCAGGAAACTTATATTCAAGTCCTATAATATATAATGAATCCGAAAAACTATATATTTTTTGACCTATTTCTCCTGATGGTAGTGTAGTTTCGTATACCAATCTATAAGGGGTATTTTCTACTAAACGGAATATTGCATTTCCAAAGTCAATTTTTTCATTTTTCTTAGTTTCTATTATATCTTTTATTCCGCTATTGCCCGAAGGTACAAGCTCGGTTCCTTTCTTGTGATTACTTTCGTATTTAGATAAATTAAGCGATACGATACTTGCACCGACAGGGTCAATTACAACCTTTAACAAAGGAGTATTTACCGTATCAAGTTTTACAACAATGGTATCTTCGAGAGTATCCGTAGAAGCAGCAATAACGGTCGTAGATGGAGAATTAGTTGATAGTAAACCAACCGGTTTTGTAGTCGTTACCGTATCAGTCTGTTTTGTCGGATTAGCAACTTGTTTAGCGCTTTTCTTTATTATCAGGGACTGCCATCCTATAAGCACTAAAAATATTAAGACTATTCCGATAATTGGTCTTTTATCCATTTAAAGTGTTTATTATGGGGGAAAACTCGTAATTGTCAACACAAATATTTGGACCTTAAACAGGCTGAGCATAATATAATGGAATTTGTGGAAACACGAACACAAAAAAGAGTAAAAAATTATCCGTGCCTTCGGCAGGCAGGCACGAAAAACGGAAAAATGTGACAGAAAGGCACGAAAGGAAAAACAGATAATTTAACAGGGGTACACGCGGATAAAAACAGAAAATACAAAAATCAGACCTGTCAAGAAGTGGGGTAGTCGGGAGCACGTGCTCCCGACTACCCTTTGATATTATTTTTAACTTAAAACGAGATAACGTAATGAAATTACAAAATTATTGTTGCAAATATTGAGAATCAGATATAATAATAAAATAAAGAGGAATGTGTTTATGAAAAATATAAAATTAGTACTCGTAATCTTGCTGTCGGTGACAGGTATCGCTTGCGGACAGAGCATAAAAGTTGGGGTCGTACTGCCTTTGACGGGGGCTTTATCGGAATACGGGAACGGCTGCCTGAACGGGATGAGACTGGCGGCAGATGAGTTGGTAATGGAAGACAAACATATCATATTGAGCGTGGAAGATGATTCGGGAAATCCGACTATTTCAGCATCTGCAGTAAAAAAACTTTTTTACGGGGGATGCAAAATCATAGTAGGACCGCTCACGAGTTCCTCGGTAATAGCGGTTGCTCGTTTAATAGACAGTTTGAACGTCCCGTTAATTGCGCCTGCGGCTACTGCGCCGAGCGTTACACTAATGTCCTCGCGTATATATCGTTTGTGCTACAGCGATACAATGCAGGGGAAAGGAATGGCTGAATTTATCCGTTATGCTATGGGGAAAACAAAAGCAGGAGTATTAATGGACTACGACAATATTTATTCCAAAGAACTCGCATCGGCTTTTGAAAAGCGGTTCCAAGAAATAGGCGGGGAAATAGCCAAAGAGGTGATTTATACTTCAGGCGATACAGATTTCAGAACTCAATTACAGGCATTAATAGTAAAGAACGTTGACTGCATATTTGTTGCAAGTTATTATAAAGAAGCGGAAAACATAATCAAACAGGCATCACAGTTGGGAATAACCTGTCCTCTTATGGGGGGCGACGGCTGGGATTCACAAGAATTAATAGACGTGACAAAAGAGTATAACGGGTTTTACTTTTATTCCGCTCATTTTTTCAAAAATGATGTTGCTGCAAAAAAATTCAGGAATTCTTACAAGAACGTAACTTCGATTGAGCCGACGAGTTTCGGCGCGTTGGGGTATGATGCGATTCGTCTGATAGGGACGTTAAAGTTGAACGATACGACGAGCGCAGGGATAAGAGACGAGTTGAGGAAAGTGGATAATTTCAACGGGGTTACGGGAAAGATGAGTTTTAAGAGCGGGCGCGACCCGGTAAAAGAAGTTACGATTCTGAGGTTTTTCAAGGGGAATTCCTCTTTACAGCAAAAGTTCATACCTAAATAAATATGATGAGATATTTTAATATTTTTATTTTATTGGTTTTAACGTTAGGGTGCAAGGGGCAGAAAAAGAACGATTCGGTTTCCGATTTTGACAAAAACCTGCCTGACGGGAGCCAGGTAATAATGAATTTCAAGCTGACCGAATCTGCCAACGGGGAGACGAGTTTCAAGCTGGCAGCATCAAAAGCAATCATATATTCCGAGACGACGCTGGTATACAGGATAAAACTTAATTTCTTTAAGAACGGTGCTTTTTATGGGGAGTTGATAGCAGACAGTGGAACGCTTTTTACGGAAAGTAATGATATGGAAGCGTTTGGAAACGTGAAAGTCACGGGGATAGAGGGGGCGGTACTCGAGTCAAAAGAACTGAAGTGGTCAAATGCCCGCCAGAAAATATATACGGAAGGGGAAGTTTTGATTACGACAAAAGACAAAAAGATTTCGGGGAAGAATTTTGAAAGCAACCCGGATTTAACAAATATAAAGTTGAAAGAAACTTCCGGCAGTGGAGTAGGAACGTTAGGAAAAATTGACAGTATAGGGGTAAGCAAGCCTTCCTCTAAGGCAAAAAAGAATGAAGAGACAAAAAAGGAATCGGAAATTGGGGGAATGAAAATAAGGGAATACACGGGGAGACCTGTGGCTAAAAAAGATACGATAATAAGTAAAGAAATCCCGAATACAAAAACAAACACGGAGACTGAGAAGGATACGGTGAAGTGAGAGAAAGATTTTTTCACCGTCCCGCCAAGGCGGGATAAACTCCGACGCAGAGTACGAAGAGGAAAGGAAAACAGAGGGGAAATGTTGAACGAAACAAAAAAACTTGAAACAGGTGACCACAAAAAAGAGAAAATTATAAAATGTGGGCACCTAATAAAAAATAAAACGGGGAAAAATGTTGAGTGAAACGAAATCCGTCTTAGGCAGAAGAAGATTAAATATATTAATAGCGGTTACAATTACGATACTGAGTCAATGTGTATGGGGGAAAGTAACAGCCCGGCAGAGCTGGATAACATCCCCTAAGGGCTCCACCCAAGGGGTTGTAATAGTTGACAGTATATTTTTAAGACCGGAGGCAGGGAATGGAGCCGCAAATGTAGTAGCCGTAAACCCGAACACAAATAAAATTTATGTTGCCGGGGGAAAGCACATTTCAATAATAGATGGGACAAATGATTCGGTTGTTGCTACAATAACCGTGGGGTATTCTATTCGTGCTATCTGTGTAAATCTAACAACAAATAAAATCTATACGGCAAACTGGAGCAGTAATAATGTTTCCGTAATTAATGGGGGAAACAATACAGTTGATGCTACAATAAGCGTTGATTCTTGTCCTATCGGTATCTGTGTAAATCCAACAACAAATAAAATCTACGTGACAAATTCCTATAGTGATAATGTTTTAGTGATTGATGGAACGACTAATTCCGTAGTTGATACAATACCTGTCGGGTATTATCCCTGGGGTATTTGCGTAAATCCAGCAACGAATAAAATTTACGTAGCAAATAATGTTTTGGGGGATATTTCAGTAATTGATGGAACGACCAATTTAATAATGGATACTATATCTGTTGAGTGTGGTCCTTGTGATATATGTGTAAATTCTATAACAAACAAACTCTATGTAACAAATTATTGGAAGAATCATGTTTCAGTAATAGATGGGACGAGTAATTCAGTGATTGATACAGTAGTCGTGGGAGGTCCCCGTTCTTATAGTATCTGCGTAAATCCTTTAACAAATAAAATCTATGTAGCAAATTCATGGTCTGATAATGTTTCAGTGATTGACGGAACAAATAATTCCATTATTAATACTGCAACCGTTGGACATTATCCTTATGGCATATGTGTAAATCCGACAACAAATAAAACCTATGTGGCAAATTCATCGTCTTATAATGTTTCAGTGATTGAGGGATCAACTAATTCAGTAGTTTCTACAGTAATTGTCGGGGCTTTGCCCGCCGGGATATGCGTAAATACTGCCACTAATAGAATTTACGTAGCAAATGAAGGACAAAACAACGCTTCGGTAATTAACGGGACAACTAATTCGGTCATTGCTACTGTACCTGTCGGTTTTTTCCCTATAGGTATATGTGTAAACCCGACAACAAACAAAATTTATGTAGTAAATGGTAATAGCGGTAGTGTTTCGGTAATTGATGGAACAAACAATTCGGTTGTTGCTACAGTCCCTCTTGGAGCTATGCTGGACTTAATTTGTGTAAATCCAACAACAAATAAAATCTATGTGACAAATTATAGCGGGAATAATATTTTAATAATTGACGGGACAAGCAATTCATTAGTCGATAGTATCGTTGATTGTTATCCAAATAATATTTGCGTAAATCCAATAACAAATAAAGTTTATGTATCAAGCCGGGACAGTAGTGTTTTAGTTATAGATGGGATAAATGATTCGGTAATAGATAGAGTAACCATCAACTATTCTTCCGGCATTTGCGTAAATCCAACAACAAATAAAATTTATGTGACAAATTGTAGTGATACAACTATTTTAGTAATTGACGGAATAAATGATTCAATTATTGCTACAATATCTATTGGGTTTTCCCCAGGACTGCTTTCCGTAAATTCTACAACAAATAAAATTTATGCGGCAAGTCGTATCCTTGGTAGTGTTTTCGTAATTGATGGAGCGACTAATTCCTTAACGCAAACGGTACAGGTAGGACAAGGCCCCGGGTTTATTGCAGTTAACCCACAGGACAGTTTGATATATGTTAGTTGTTCTGATGCAGGCGGGGTTTGGGTACTTAAGGATGATGGGACGGGAGTTGAGGAGATTTCGGATTTTGGATTGCGGAATGCGGAATTGAAAATACTGAAAAACCCGTTTATTAAATCTACAATTATTAAATACCAAACATCTGCTAAAAGTAACGTTTCGCTAACGATTTACGATATTTCCGGGAGTTGCGTGAGAACACTTGTGAATGAAGAAAAAGAAGCGGGGAGTTATAATGTAAAATTTGATGGGAAGGAGTTGAAGACAGGCGTGTATTTTGTGAAGTTGAGTGCGGGGGAGCATAACATAACGAAGAAGTTGGTGTTGATGAAGTAAGAGATTAAAGATGAAAAATAGAAAAACAAAACTTACAAATAACAGAGAGATTCTTCGTTACACTCAGAATGACAGAAAACAGAATACAGAAAAATAGGACCTGCCAAGAAGAATGGTAGGCAGGATAAAAAGCAACAGTGATCGAAAGAGATGTTAAGAGCCGGATAAGAATCTCTAAAGGCTAAAGCCTAAGAGCTTCTAAAACCCCGAACTTTGTTCGGGATAAGTTGGAGTAATCCCGCTTTGGCGGGAAACTCCAACTAAAAGATGATGATATTTAAGATAATATTTTTGGTTTTGAGCATTAATTCTGCCACAAATAATTCGACAACCGCAAACCTAAAGGTTTGCCCTACGACAGATACAACAAGCGCCAATAAAAAAGATACTACGGGCACCACCACTACAACAGACACAACAAATGCTCCCCGTTCGTATACGGTTAAGTCGGATAGTTCCAACCTTGTAGACTCAACGGTTTACCTTTACGGAAACGTTCAGTTCAAATATAAAGATTTAATAATTAATTCTAATACCGGAATCATTACTACCGAAAAAGTTATTGCAAGAGATTCCGTTCACATAACAAAAGGCGATTCTCTTAAACCGGTAAAAATAAATTGTAACCTGAGTGAATATTTCTGGGATAGAGACATTAAAATTTATAACGGGTTTACTGCGTACAGAGGAAACGAAACCCTGACGGGAGATATGTGCAGATACCTTGAGGACAGTATGTGGATAAATAAAAATATGTCCTACATAAACAATAAAGAAAACATAAAAATCACCGGGGATAAGGGATTTTACCAATCTGATATCAGCAGGGGAAGCGTAATGGACAACGCGGTATTCTATTCTTCTTCGGATTCTATGGAAATCACGGGCGATACGATTAAATTTGAAAGCGACAGTTCAAAAGAAGTCAACAAGACTGAAGTAATCGGGAATGTAGTAATCAAATTGGACAGCACCAATTGTTACAGTGGGTACGGGATATATTTCCCCAAAAAAGACATTGCGGAGCTTTATAATAATCCTTATGTCGTTTCCAAAGAAGACAGTATTATGGGAGAACGAATAAAAATTTTATTGACTAATAGAAAAATTAAGCAACTAATAATAAGTGGAAATGTCAGAGGCAAAAGATGGCAACTTTAAGAGCGGAAGCATTAGTTAAAGCTTACAAAAAGAGACGCGTAGTAAACGAAGTCAACATTGAAGTAAACAACGGGGAAGTGGTCGGACTGCTTGGACCGAACGGGGCAGGGAAAACTACAACTTTTTATATGGTAATAGGTTTCATCCCGCCCGACTCCGGCAAAGTTTATCTTGATAATGACGCCATAACGTACGAGCCGATGCATTTGCGAGCAAGACGGGGAATCGGTTATCTCCCGCAGGAAGCTTCCATTTTCAGACAATTAACTGTCGAACAGAATATACTTGCGGTACTTGAATTTGTTGAAAAAAACCGTGCAGTAAGAAAGGAAAGGCTCCAAGAAATAATGGGGATGCTTGGCATAGAGCGGGTAAAAGACCATTTAGGGTATAGGCTTTCCGGCGGGGAACGACGAAGAGTTGAGATTGGGAGAGCATTAGCAATCAAGCCGAGATTCTTATTACTTGATGAACCTTTTACCGGGATTGACCCGATTGCGAGAGCGGACATTCAAAACATAATACGAAATCTTAAAACTCATAATATAGGCGTTCTCATAACAGACCATAACGTAAGAGAGACGCTTGAAATAACAGACCGCGCTTACATAATATACGAAGGAAAGATATTAATATCGGGAAGCGCGAACGAACTGGTAAACGACCCGCAAGCCCGTGAGCTTTATTTAGGCGAAAAATTTAAGCTATGAGACTTGAGCAAAATTTACAAACCAGATTAGAGCTATCGCACGTTTTATTACAAAGGTTAGATTTATTACTTCTTCCATTACTTGATTTAAGACAGCTTGTGGAACAAGCCATAGAGCAAAACCCGGTACTTGAGAACGATACGGAAAAAGAAAACGAGGAGAGCACAGAAAAAGAAGAGAAAGTAGAACCGACGGAAGATTTTGAGGACTGGGATAGTTATCCCAAATCATCGGAAGTGACCGAAAAAAAAGAAGAATTGCCTATCCCCGCACCGCCGCCCACGCTCAAGGAATCATTGATTTTACAATCAAGACTTACATTCACAGAAGAACGACTTCTTAAAATAAGCGAATGTATAATTTATGAGTTGAATGAAGATGGTTTTCTTACTTCTTCTACCAAGGGGATTGCAGAGATACTGAACGAAGACGAGGAAACGGTGTTGTCGGTTTTGCGGAAGATACAGACTTTTGACCCGGTCGGCGTAGGATCAAGGGATATAAAAGAATATTTGCTTATACAACTGCACTTAAAACACGATACGCCTGAAGTGGCTTTTGAAATAATAGAAAAACATTTTGAAGATTTGGTGCACAGCAATTCGGAAAAAATATTGGAAAGTATGAACATAACTCAAGCCGAACTGGACGAAGTAATAGCACATATAAAGCTGTGTAATCTTAAACCCGGCGCCGGGATGGGCGGGGAAATAAGATATGTGCTGCCGGATTTAACGCTCCAAAGAGTAGACGATAACGGGCAAGCAGTATGGATTGTTTATCCGAATAACGAGTGGATACCTAAACTCAAGCTATCAAAGTTATATCTGAATATGCTTCATAATAAGGATGATTTAGTAGATAAAGACGCGGGAAAATATTTGCGCCAGAACATAGCTACCGCTAAATTATTAATCGAAGGCATTGAAAAAAGACGGGAAACAATAAATAAAATAGCCGGATTTATTAAGGATTCCATACTGGATTTTCTGGACAACAAGACAAGGAATTTTAACTTTGTTACGTTGGAAGAAGTAGGCGCGGCAATAGGCAGAAACCCGTCCACGGTTTCAAGGGCAATACAGGACAAGTGGATACAAACGCCTTACGGACTTCTGACGTTAAAAAGCTTTTTCTCTATGCACAAACCTAAAGCTTATACGGAAGTAACCAAGCGACTACAGGAAGTAGTAAGCGGAGAGGACAAAAAACATCCCTTGCGAGACGACCAGATTTTAAGTATCTTGCAGAATGAAGGATTCAAGCTTGCGCGGACGACAGTCGTGAAATACAGGACTTTACTGGGTATCCCGCCCGGACATAAGAGGAAACAGTAACCCACGAGGAATATTTTTGTACGCAGATACTCGCAGATTTACAGGGTACAGAAAAGAATACAATATTTAGGCCCCAGCCAAGCTGGATAACAAGCCCTAAATGGCTTAAGGGCTTGTAAATGGATTTTCACGGATAAAAAAACAACAGAAAACGGAAATAGTTTTATCCGCCCCGCCTAAGCGGGGTAAACTCCTGAACGCAAATAAACACGAATTATAAAAAAAGTTTTAGGGTTAAAAAATGCTTGCATTAAATTTCGTTTAGTATACAATAGTGAGAAATGTTTCCATTAAGAACTGACATTAATTCAAAAAGTTTTCCATTTTTTACTTATTTTCTTATACTGGGAAACATATTTTTATTTATTTATTCCTTTTTTATGCCTGGGGGATTTGAAACGGTTCTTCGTAAATATGGATGTATCCCAAATGAACTTATATACGGGAAAGACATTGCACCTTATATTGATTTTCCGGTTTATTTAACAAGTATTACGTCTATGTTTTTTCATGCTTCGTGGATGCACTTGTTAGGAAATATGTTGTTTCTATTCGTATTTGGCAAAAACATTGAAGACTGGTTCGGACACTGGAAATTTTTGGGATTTTATATAGGATGTGGGATAGCAGCGTGTATCGTACAGATATTACTTTCGCCGTTATCAAAAATACCAATGGTAGGGGCGTCAGGAGCAATTGCAGGTGTTATGGGGGCATATTTTTTATTATATCCTTCCTCAAGAGTATCAACGTGGATACCGGTTTTTTGGGTAATAGAAATACCGGCATTTTTATGGCTTGGAATATGGATAATCGAACAAATAGTATCCTCAATGGGCGGTCCCGGAGGGAGTCCTATTGCATTTTTTGCCCACATAGGAGGATTTTTTGTGGGGTTATTCTGGGTTAAGAAATTAAGAGGAAAGAAAACCGGGGGCTGGAAGTAAAACGTTTTTTGCTTGACTTAAATAAAAGAGGGCTATAAAAAATTTAGTACCGTAAAAAAATTATGCAAATATTTTTTCAGCCAAGAATAAATTCTTGTCAGAATAGGGAAACAATGAGTCTCGACAGAGGATGGGTAATAGCTAACCATATATTAGTCTCATTCCACGTAGCTTTTATTTCGTCAATTCTATCTATTGCCAGCAATATAGAAAGCAGAGGGGAAGTTTTAAAGTTTATGTTTTGCAGTTATGAGACACTGATTTCCCTTTTATTTTTATATATAACGTTCCATACAGGCATAGCCTTGCACGAGATGGCACATTATCTCAAAGCAGTTAAGTTAAATGCCCTAAACGAAACATTATTGCCGGAAGCCCAGGCAAAAATGGAACAAAATATTTTTAAAAGAAGCTTCTGGTATCTGGAGATGTATTTTAAAATTCCTTTGGGGTTATTCAAGGGCGTTACTAAAACAGGCTTAGATTACCATCCCGATGCTCCTTATAATTTGGCCGTTTCGGCAGCTGGTCCGATTGGCAGTAGAAAATTAGCTATGATATCTTTGCCGATTGCCATTTTTTTGCTCTTTGCAGGATTAACAAAAGATATAAGATTCGCGGTCTATGCGGGCAGGTTATTCTTAGGCTTAGGACTTGTAGGATTACTTGATTTTCTGTTAGCAGACCCGGGAAAATACAAAGAATTCAATGAAAGAGAAGCAAAGGCAAAAAGGGCATCAGCTAAAATATCTTCGACCAGAGTAGTGAAAAGCAAGAAATGGACAGACCGTGTAAAGAGAGTAAAGGATTTAATGATTTACACAAGGATGGAAAAAGTTATTCTTCCTGACGGTACGGAAAAATGGGCTCCCTGGGAATTCCGGAACTGTGGTATGGGAGGACGACATACAGAGAAAGAGTTTCCTGAAAGCAACATCAGTCCCCAGGAGAGTATGTTTGTTCCGTTGGGCGCAAGAGATTATGAGAATGCGCAGGAGATGACCGTTAATTTACAGACCAGGCTTAAAGAAATAATAGAAAACGCGGAAGGTTGTGCAGTAAAAGGTATTGGAACGGAGGGAGGGATAGCGGCTTATATAAAAAAAGAGAAAGGGGATACGTTATCCGTGCAAAGGTTATGGAGAATGCAAAAGCAAGCCATTCTGGATTGCGGATATATGCCGGGCAAAGACGTAGCAATAGCGCTCGACCCTGCGGCAAGCGAATTGGAGAACGCCTATAAAGAAGAAAAAGGGTTATCCGGGGAAGAAGCCATAGGAATGTATCTTGATTGGAGAGACAAGGATAAAAGAATATTAAGCAGGGATGAACTTCTTGAGATTTACAGAAAAGCAATGGATGAAGACGAACTTCCGATAGTATCAATAGAAGATGGATTTGCAGAAGATGATGATACCGGGTGGAAGTTATTGATGGAAAATTTGGGTAATAAAATTCACATTATCGGGGATGACAATATTACAACTAAAGATTCATCCATAGAAGAGAAAGCGGATAAAAAACTGATTAACACAGCCCTTATAAAGTTAAATCAAATTGGTAGTGTAACCGAAGGGGTATTGGCTTTGCTTACTGCCATAGGAAAGGGGATTCAAACCGTAGTTTCGCACCGGTCAAAATCACCCGTTGAAGATTTCGAGGCTCACATAGCTCTTGCCGCACACTCATTAGGACTGAAAGCGGGTGGAGGTTCCAATTCGGAAAGATTATTCAAGTATGAAGCCGTAGTAAAAGTAATGAAAGAAGCGATACAGAAAATTTCTAAAGAAAAGGAGGGGGAAGTTATAGCAGACAAAGAGGCAGAGAAGTTGGCCGGGGATTTTGTAAATAAACTCCGTATAACCAAAATTGTAGCGCGCGAAGCATCAACAAACGCAGGAATACCCACGGTGGCAGTTGAAATAAAAGTAGGGATACAGGGGAGTGAAAAATACGGGAAACTTCTAGTGTTTGAAGGTGCAACACCCTTAGGAACATCCGCCGGAACAGACGAAGCCATTCATCTTATAGATAAGATTATCCCGGCAAATTCTCCAATTGTAAAACAATATCCTGAATTCTTCAAAGAGCAGGAAGACAAAACTTATTTATTCAAAAAAGAATTAACGGAAACAGATATTACCGGAAAAAACAACCCTGAACTTTTTGAATGCTGGCAAAGAGCAAACCGATACAATGGTAAGGGCTGTCTTAATGCAGTAGATAACATTAACAACATTATATCCAAAACATTTCTCGGGGGAAAAATTACCGGGCTCGGGGAATTGGTAGAATTGGATAACGTATTATTAAGAATTGAGAGGGAATTAGCCATACAAAGAGGGATATTGTCTCCGAATGCTTCCCCAGAGGAGCAAATAAAAATCATGCAAAGGAAAGCCAATCTTGGAATGAATTCTATTCTCTCGTTATCTTTAGCTCTTGCAAGATTAAAAGGAGGGATAAAAGGCAAAGAATTATATGAAGTGGTAGAAGAGCAAATGGTTTCTACTATGGCAAAAGTAATTGCTTTTAACGGCGGGATAGATTTATTAGGACAGTTGGAAGAGAAAATAATTTTTAATAAGCTTAATGTATTAAGATATGAGAAAGTTGTAAAACGTGGGAAAGAAAGGATATTTGATGTTGGCATGGAAGAAGTTTCTCTTTCGTCGGAAGAAAGAGAATCAACTACAGAGAAAATAACACAAACCATAAATAAAATAAAAAATACAGGGGGGGAATTATGGGAAATTTTGGCAAAGGAATTATCCTTTGAAGAATTAAGCATAGGTTTACAAATAGTGAATGAATCCAAGAAAAAAGATATGCCGTTGTATAAGTTAATAAGGGAGCAACTCCCTGTTTATAAAATTGATTAAAAGTTTGATTGGAGGTAAGAAATGAGTAAAATTAAAGATATTAGGGCGAGAGAAATTTTGGACTCAAGGGGCAACCCAACTGTAGAAGTAGAATGCGAGCTTGAATCAGGTTGCACAAAACGTGTTGGTGTTCCATCGGGAGCATCGACCGGGGCACATGAAGTTTATGAATTAAGAGACGGGGACGCGAAAAGGTATGCAGGGAAAGGTGTTTTAAAAGCGGTCAACAACGTAAACACGAAAATAAGAAAGGCGCTTATTGGGCTTGATGCAACGAACCAATGTGAGATTGACGATGTTTTAATTAAGCTTGACGGAACTCCGAACAAATCAAATCTCGGTGCAAACGCTTGTGTCGGGTCATCTCTTGCAGTAGCGGTCGTACAGGCGAGAGAAATAGGGACACCTTTATATAAATGGATTGGCGGTATACATGCGCATGTTCTTCCCGTTCCGATGTTTAATATTATAAATGGCGGCGTTCATGCATATAATAATGAACTTGACATCCAGGAGTTTATGTTAGTTCCTGCGGGCGCGAAAGATTTCAGTTCTGCTTTAAGGATGGGCGCGGAAATTTTTCATATATTAAAAAACGTACTTCATAAGGATGGTTTTTCATCCGGAGTTGGAGACGAGGGAGGGTTTGCGCCAACGCTGCCTTCAAACCAAGCTGCGTGCGAATATATTATTAAAGCTATTTCCGAAGCAGGATATGTTCCCGGGAAAGACGCTTTTCTTGCGCTTGATTGCGCGGCTTCCGGTTTCTACAATGACGGGAAATACACGATTGAAGGGAAGAAACTTTCTCCTGCCGAATTGTCGGATATTTACTATAAATGGATAGACAAATTCCCCTTAGTTTCGATAGAAGACGGTTTTGCAGAAGACGACTGGGAAAGCTGGATTAAGTTTACGGAGAAGGTAGGGAAGAAGATATTGATAATAGGGGATGATCTTTATGTTACAAACATTGCGCGCTTGAAAGAAGGAATATCAAAGAGCGCGAGCAACGCAGTATTAATTAAACCGAACCAGGTAGGGACTCTTACGGAAGCGCTTGCGTGTATAGAAAAAGCAAAAAGCGCAGGATACAAATGTGTAATTTCTCATCGTTCAGGGGAAACCACATCTACTTTTATATCCCATCTTGCGGTAGCAACAAACGTAGGGTTGATAAAATCCGGGTCTTTGTCCAGATGTGACAGGGTAGAAAAATACAATGAACTATTGAGAATAGAAGAAGAGTTGGGGAAAGCGGCAGGTTTTATGGGGACTGGGATATTTCGTTAATCAAAAATTAAGAAAAAAAGACTAAAAATGGTTTTTATGTTTCTCGCCTTCCGTATAAAGGAAGGCGGGGAACGATTTTATAAAAGGTTTTTTAGGTTTTCGGGCAGGGAACAAACAAAATAGTGGACAAGTGGAAATTTGGATGTTAAGAAAGGATAGTGTGTTTATAATGGGCCTGTATGTCAATGGTAGACTATCGGTCTCCAAAACCGACTATGAGGGTTCGATTCCTTCCGGGCCCGGTTTATAAAGAACCGATGGGGGCAGTTTTTCACCGCAGAGTCGCTGAGAACGCAGAGGACAGAAAAAGTTTTTGACCCAGCGGAGCGCCGGATAACTTGGGGGCCCGTCAAAACTCCAAGTAGACACAGATACGAAAAACAGTTAGGAGTTACAAGAAAGGCAAGAAGGTAAGAAATAAGGTATTATGGAAGACTATGGGATGGAAGAGGAAAGAGACGAAAGGCAGGAAGAGAGAGCGAAGGTAATAGATGTAATTGTTCTCCAGCTCAAAAAGTTTAGAAAGATAGGGATATTATTAATCGTATTGTTGATAGGATACTTGTTGATTTTCAGGACTTACGGGGCAGGGAAAATCGTAATGTTGCGCTGGCAGATATGGAAAACCGAGCAGGAAATAAATGTTATGCGTGCAAAAAGGCTTGTAATTAAGAGAGAGATAGATTTACTAATGGGAAGCAAAGAATACACGAAAAAAGTAGCAAAAGAAAGATACGGGATAGAATGAAAACTTTATTAAATGTAAAACGGAAGGAGGTATAAATGCCTGAAATAGCCGTATATCCCGGGACATTTGACCCTATAACCAATGGTCATATAGACATCATCCGTAGAGCTTCAGGGTTATTCGAAAAGGTTATCGTTCTTGTGATTGAGAACAGGGAAAAATCTCCTTTGTTTTCCATTAATGAACGGGTAAAATTTGCGAGTTCGGCTACCAAAGAATTTAAAGGGGTAGATGTGGATTCATATAAAGGGCTGTTAGTAGAGTACGCCAAAATAAAAAAAATAAAAACCATTATAAGGGGATTGCGTGCGGTTTCGGATTTTGACTACGAGTTCCAGCTTACGCAATTAAACCGTAAATTATATCCTGCCGTAGAGACTATTTTTATAATGCCCGGTGAAGAATACTTTTTCCTTTCATCGTCAAGCGTAAAAGAGATAGCCGCTTACGGTGGCAATGTAAGTGGATTCGTGCCTGAAATAGTGGCAAAAGGATTTAAATCCCGTTTTGTGGAATACCCTGCAAAGCGAATAAAAACGAAAAAGAGGAACTAATGGGAATAGACCTACATATACATACTATATTTTCGGACGGGACATTGTCTCCTTACGAGACTGTGGAAATGGCCAAGGAGAAAGGTATTGACGGGCTTGCAATAACCGACCATGATGAGATAGGCGGAGTAAAAGAAGGGCTTGAAGCGGGAGAAAAGTTTGGAGTAAAAGTCGTCCCGGGGGCAGAATTTTCTGCGAAGTATAACGAAAAGACACTCCACATACTTGGATATTTTGTGGATTACGAGAATCCAAAATTGATTGAATTCGTTGCTCAAATGAAAGAGGCAAGGTTAAGCCGGACAATCAAAATTATTGATAAACTTGCGGAACAGGGATTGTATATAACACTTGCAGATGTGCAGGAAAATGCGGGAATAGGCGGAATCGGGAGACCGCATATAGCAACAGCTCTTATAAATAAGGGATTCATAAAAGATGCTCATACGGCTTTTAATTTGTATCTTGGGGACGGGAAACCCTGTCACATATCAAAATCCAACATCGGGCCGGAAGTTATAATTCAATTAATAAAAGAAGCGAAAGGCGTTCCTGTGTTGGCGCATCCGAATTTAAATAAAATGGACGTATACATTCCTGAACTTGTAGAAATGGGAATGCGAGGCGTAGAAGTATGGACACCTAGTCAATCGCAAAAGGAAGTAAAGAGGTATTTAGAAATAGTGAAAAAATATAATTTAATTGCTACGGGCGGTTCGGATTCACACGGTACAAGGCCAGGGTACCCGCAGATAGGGGAATTTAGTCTGCCGTATATTGATATGATTGGGGAGTTGGAGAAGGAAAAAAATCTAAATATCTAAAAATATAAGTACCTGAAAGAAAGAATTTTTGAACGCAGAAAAACACAGACAAACAGGATAAAGAAAACAAATAGGGTAGAGTAACAACAAAAAAGAAATATTAGTTCAGTTTGAACTAGATAAGTATCTCTCCGGCAAAAGACTCCTGACAATCCAGCCAAGGCGGTCACTGCCTGAGCGGGATGTTCCAGGTTTCGCTTTGCTCAACAATCTTCCACCCAATTAACATAAGGTTTTGCAAGCAATGACTTCGCTAAAGAGCTTCTTAAAAAGGATAAAACAGAAACGATAAATACAGATTAAAAAAGAAAAAGTTGAAACCACAAATCCCGGAAAGTACTCGGGATTATAGTAGAAGCAAATTAACACAGAATAGAAAAGGGCGAGTCAAAGACTCGCCCTTTTGAAGCAGATTTCTTTATTTAAAGTTATAATTGAGAGAGAGTTCCATCCCGCATGTTTTCTTGCTTTCAATACCCATGCCGAGATTCATTGTTTTAGGAGTAAGATTCAAGCCTAACCTTCCTTCATTTATTTTATTCGCAACAATAACAGCATCAACTATACTACAGATATGTGAAGCCGAAGCAATAGCTATTCCCGTTAAGTATGTCCCAGTATTAATCGTAGGATCGCCATAAGCATCAGTTCCTAAAGAAGTTATTATTAACGCCGTACCCACGAGAGTGCCCCCAAAGAACATACCCCCTTTTATAATCTCTCCGTTATAAACTTGACCAAGTCCTGTTAATAAACAAGACATACATCCTGCAATTAAAGGATCTTTTTCTTTAGCGTAACTATTTACGCTAGTGCTTAAAACCACCAAAAAAGATATAAGTAATACCCACTTACGCATACTGCCTCCTTTCCTGTAATTTCACAGGAATTAAAAGTATTCCGCCTATTTTTACAGTTATCTCTTTGGCAACATAAATTATTTTACTTATTTAGTCAAGTTTAAAAAAAAACTTGCCACAAAAACACGAAAAGCATACCACAAAAAAGGAGTTTTAGCCCGCGTTTGTCTGTCAGCAGACAGAGATTCGTGGATAAAAAGTTGCAGGGTTAAAAGATGAACAGAAAAGT
>JAQTXJ010000029.1 GCA_028688815.1 bacterium
TATTTTCTTGTTGTTTCGCAGTTTTTGTCCCGTCAGGATTTATTAGGCAAAAAGGTAGAGTATTACTGGTGCCGGGATGAAAAGGAACTGAATGCTGTTCTTGGTTTTAGGAATAAGTTTCCCAAAGGGACAGCAATGGCAATGTATCAAAAAGTCTTTTCGACTTTTCCCTGTGACAGCCTTCCTTATATCGCTTCATTATTTATGTATAAGCCATTTTTTATAAGGTATGGAATTTATTCTTATTCTAAAAAGGAGACGGAGTATGCAGGATATTCTTATAATTTTTGGATTGCAAACCGTTCAGAAAAGCCTTCTCTTAATAAAAGTCTTTTTTTGTCCGGGTATAATGGTTTTGTAAGCAATGCGCCTATTATGCCAAACATAGAGTTTTCTTCTCTGTTTGCTTTTTTGATGGAAAAATTAGGGGAAGAGAAAATTAAAGATTTTATAAGAGAATGTAAACCTGAAAATGCGGCAGATGAGTTTGAAAAAATCACGGGAGAAAGGTTAGAAAAAATTGAAGCCGAGTGGATAAAACATATTACCGGGGAGAAAATAGAAATAACGGGGATGGATTCTTTATTTACCCCGCATTTCAAAATTAAGTATGACAAGGAATTCAAATTTTTTGTAGAGGGTATTGGCAATACAGTTGAAGACGGATATAAAAATGTGTGCGATAAACTTTCTTATTTCCCGGATGAAAATAAAAAGATTACGATAAATTTTTTCAACAATGAAAATTTTTTGGATGAAACCGGAAAGTATGCCACGGGAACGGTGCAGAATAAAGAAATCTATATAAACACCCCTATTTGGTCTTATGAAGAAATCTCTTCGGTAGTATCGCACGAATTAACACATCTGTTTGTATTCTCGATTATAAAGGATAAAGCAATATCCCCGTTTCCACCTTTATGGTTTTATGAAGGATTACCAAGATATGCGGGAAATGAAAAAAAATTCATCTTACTTTACTGGGGGAATACTCTTTCTTTTATTCCACCTGAAAGAATCAAGCTACCCAAAAACGAGGAAGATATTTTTTGGGAGACATGGGCTTGTTCTGCAATAGAATTTCTATTTGAAAACTGGGGTAAAGAGAAAGTGAACAAGTTATTGGTTGTTTTGGGGGAGACGGGTAATTTTGAAACAGCTTTTAGAAAAGTAATCGGAATATCAACAAGCAAATTTGAACGGTTGTGGAAGAAAGACATAAAAAAGAAATTCTGGACGTATTAAAGGATAATTGATAAAGAAAAGTAAATGACGGGTAAAAAAGAATTTGAAATTTTTGATAAGTGGGCAAGTACTTATGACAAAAGTATCCGCATAGCCGAGAAAAATAACGACTGGCTCTATAAAGATTATACCAATATATTACTTGCCATTAGAGAGGAAGTAAGGGAACGACTAACTCCGCGCAAAAACACCCTGATATTAGATATAGGAAGCGGAACCGGGAATTTAATTTTTCTTATGGTAAGCGCCGGTTACAAAACAATAGGCGTAGAACCTTCCCCAAAAATGCGCGAAGAGATTATGAAAAAAAGTCAAAATATTTCCGTAGTGCCCGGGACTTTTCTTAGTCTTCCTTTTGAAAATAATTCTGTTGATGGGATTGTTTCCAGTTATGCATGGCATCATCTTTCAAGCAAAGAAAAATTAAAATCTATCGGGGAAATGCGAAGAGTTTTGAAAAAGAATGGTATAATCGTAATAGCAGATTTGATGTTTTTGAATCCCGCGGAAAAGAAAAAAACAATAGGAGTATTAAAAAGCAAAAATCTTCAGGATGTTATCGAAGACATTGAATCGGAAGCCTATGGATATGTGAATTCGCTTTTCCGTAAGTTCACGGATTTGGGATTTAAAATAAAGAGCAAACAACTAACCGAACTCGTATGGCTTCTTGGGGCTACCCCCTCCGCCTAAAGCATACTAAAATGGTTACATTTTTGCGTAACTAAAGTCTAGCTAGAAATCTTAAAATATTACTAGAAATCTTAATATTTTACTAGGAATTTTTCTTGCAAAAACTCCTACATATATTTAAAGTAAGTGCTGAAGGTTGAAAGGAGCCTTGCAGAAATAGTGGTCGGTGGTGAGCCCAGTCCAGCTATGCTGGATAAGTTAGACTAATCCCGCAAGGCGGGAAAAGTCTAACTAATGCAGGAAACACTGATAAGTTAGACTAAGTCCCTGACGGAACAAAGTCTAACTAAAAAGGAGCCTTGCAGATTTTATATTTATTTTAGGAAAAAGTGAATGGAGGTAAAGGCTATGGAAAAAGGGTACGAGAATTTGGGTATGGGATGGCTGCCGGACTATCCCGATTTTCGGGACAACACGGCAGAAAACGACAGTGTTTCCCTGAAGCTTAAGGCTTTGGGACAGAAAGCATCCGTCAAAGAGATGCTTGCAAAAGTAGGAGTATCAAAACCCGGCAAGTTAACATTACCGGCAACGGTAGATTTGAGGTCATGGTGTTCACCGATTGAGGACCAGGGGGAGATTGGTTCCTGTACTGCGAATGCGGGTGTCGGGTTAGTGGAGTATTTTGAGAGAAGGGCATTCGGGAAACATACGGATGCGTCAAGACTTTTTCTTTATAAAACGACACGGAACATATTACACTGGACCGGGGACACGGGAGCTTTTATTCGCAGCACAATGGGGGCGTTAGTGTTGTTTGGAGTTCCGCCTGAGGAATACTGGAAGTATAAAGTTGCGGATTATGACAAAGAACCGTCGGCTTTTTGTTATGCTTTTGCGCAGAACTACCAGGCGATTACGTATTATCGTCTTGACCCGGCAGGGACGACAAAAACTGCGTTACTGGATAAAATAAAAACTCATCTCGCCGGTGGATTACCGTCGATGTTTGGGTTTACGGTTTACAGTTCCTACACGCAAGCCGACAAGACGGGGAAGATACCGTATCCGACGGCAGGTGAAAAGACAGTCGGCGGGCACGCGATAATGGCTGTTGGGTATGACGACAATATGAAAATCAAGAACACGAACGGGAAGGCTGTTGAGACAAAAGGAGCAATTTTGATACGCAATTCATGGGGTACAGGTTGGGGCGATAAAGGTTATGGTTGGCTTCCGTATGAATATGTTTTAAAGGGTTTGGCCGTTGACTGGTGGTCGTTATTGAAAAACGAATGGGTAGATACGGGAGCGTTTAAGGCCTGATTATATTGAATTAATTCTTAAAAAGAAGGGCGAGGCATTGCCTCGCCCTTCTTTTTATTATATATTTATTCCACCAAAATCATTTATGAAATATATGTTTATAATTATATCCGATTACCGTGCTTACGGGGAATGTGAAAACAGATGTGCATATAAGTATTTTTGACATCGTTGATACTCCTAATGTTTCCGGTGATGGTGAAATACATACGCCTAATCCATACATCCCGCAGGTTAACACTGCTCCGATTATCGCTCCCCATAGTGCGCCCCGTTCCGAGCCTTCCTGTAGGTAATGGTTGCCAACTTTTTTTATCCCATAAACAGCTCCTAACGGGATCCCGGATAATGCAGCTGCCCCAATAATAAGAGGAATAAAGAAAGGGATTTCTGTTTTAGCGTTGTCGCCCGCAAGTAGGGGCAATGCAATTAAACAGCCCCCGGCTAATAAAGTTGCTCCTCCTATAATTACTGCTCCTGCAGTAGCTCCCAGCCCTTCTAATAAATAAATTTTTGCTCCTAATTCTGGCGTTGGGTTAAAACCTTTGCTGGTAGAAGTGTAAAGAAACGCGCCCGGGATCGAAGATAGTTTTGGCGAGTAAATTAAGTTTGTATTGTCAAGTTGAGCCGGATAGGAATCTCTAATCCAGTCTTGCAAAGCCGGGCAACCAGTCTCTAATGCTTTAGCATAACCGTAAGAGTTTTCTAACGGATTGAAGTTAAGCGACAGAGCAGAAATAAAAAATATTATTCCCATGTTAAAGAATTTTTTCTCTGTTGATCTGCTAATATGTGCGTCCAGGATTTTTATCTATATCTTTATTTCACTTTAACAAATTTTACCGTTTGTGTATTTCCGTCACATTTGCATATCACAAGGTAAACGCCTTTTCTTTTCAGTTCGGGTGTAAAAGTATATGTTTTATTTTTCAGTTCTCCTTTATAAAGAGTTTGCACAAATTCTCCCGCAGTGTTGTATATACAAAGTTCTGCCTGATCAATCCTTTTCCCCGGTGACAGCATAATCTTATTTCCGATTATTTCCAGCGATAGTTTTGAAACTGTTTTTGTTTCTTCTACGTTTCCGCCTACACAAGTATCGTAACTTACCGATACTTCATATAGTACTGCAACGTCTACCGGTGTATCCTGCGGGGCAAACTCCACTTTATACTGAAAATAGCGAACACACGGAGCAGGCGAGAGTTTTATGCTGTCGATATTTTTTATTGCGTAATAAGGGCCCATCCAGCTTGTACTGTTTATCGTACTGCCTGAAGTATCCGCTCTGCACCAGAAAGCAAGAGTTGAATCTCCGGGCAAACATGCATTCCATCCAAAATATTTAAGTTCTTTATGCGTATCCGACAGTTCAAGTATTGACGAGATAACCCCTCCCGAATCCGCAAAACTCTTAATCATTTTGTTCTCATAAACTATATGCTCTCCCTCCTGAGTTACCAGAATATCCATACTGGGGTTACACTTATTATTCAGCGAAGCCGCATATATCCAGTGAGATGACGAATAACCGGAAAGGTTATCTATGTTATAAGGAGTAAACGTTAACGCTCCAGTTTGTCTAAACCAACCAACCCTTGCCGCAGTACCTAATATATCCGGCAGTCCGTCCAGATCCAAATCAATTGCCATTGCTCCGTCCGTGTAATCCTGGAAACCACCGGAAGTCAAAGCCTGTTGTGTAAAGTTCGTTCCCGTGCCGTCGCCAAGAAACGCATAAAAATTGCGGTCAACACCATACTCCCCGCATACCAAGTCCATATTTCCGTCCATATTAATATCCGACGGCCAACCGCCGTCAGAATAAAGAGTAGCATAAAAAGATTCCGTAAAATGGCCGGGATTACTTGCCCCGTCATTAAGGTAGATACAAACATTATAAAGAACGGAATATAGGTCAGGATACCCGTCTTTGTTAAAATCTGCGGGATAAACACGCCATCCGTCAGTTGTTGCCCTGTTTGACAAAGCTTGAGTTAACGTAAAATTTTGGGCTCCATCGTTCTCGAAAATATCAATATTCCCATACCATGTATTTTGAACTGCAATCATATCTAAATCTCCATCCAAATCTACGTCTGCAGAAGATACTCTATGATAAGGACCGCCAGCTATCTGATGGCATATCCATACACTGCCGTTATTCTGATTTTCAAACCACGCTACTCCACTGCCAATGGTAGCAGCCAAAACGTCCACGTCTCCGTCTTTGTCTAAATCAGAAGGAAAAACGCACGTGGTGCTTATACCTCCACTGCTTGCAAACCCGATTATTTGTTTTGAAAACACATAATTACTACCCGTATTTTTGTACCAGACTACGGAGTCGTTGGTGTGCGCAACTAAGTCTTTAAGCCCGTCATTATCTATGTCTGCGGGCATAAGTCCCTGGGCATGGTTTAGTATCCCGGGATGAAGTTCTATGCTGTGTCTTGCCCAGCCGGCACTTGTATAATCCCGGCTTGTAGCTATCAGGGAAACCTGCCCTTCTATTGCAGTGGTAACGCTGTCGCCTTCGTAATAACGCGTATTCCATTTAGTTACAGGTCCGGGGATTCCCGTCCCGCCCATCCAATCGGTTTGTATTTGTTTTTCCCATACACAAAAAACAATTAATAAATATATCATTTTTTCTCTGTTATTTTTGAAGAATACACTTACTCTATACTTTCATTTTCCTGTTTTGGCAAGTTTTTTTTGGTTTAGGGTAGATGACAAAAAAGGAAATGGCAAAAAATGGAAATTTTTGGACATACTTGCCTGGTGTTAGACATAGATTATAAATTGTTTTGGCAGTTAGAACCCTTGTTTTGTTGTTTAAATCTTTTCTCTGCTTCTTTTGTGCTTTTTGGGCGGATTTTTTATCTGTTACACAAAACCCTTCCTCCTTATTTTTTATTAATTTTCTTGACTAAAACAAAATTGTAAGTAATACAAGAAAAGAGAATGTAATGAAAAGTGAAATATTGTCGGCAGGGGTTAATATGAAAACAAAAAAGAACAGCGTCCTTGTTGTAGACGATGAGTCCGAGATTTGCAAGATGTTAAAAACGTTTTTTGAAGAAGAACAATACGAAGTAAGTTATGCGCTCACAGGCAAAGAAGCAATAAAAAAGTTCGAGAAAAAAAAGTTCAATGCCGTTTTGTTGGACATTAACCTGCCCGACATTGAAGGGACGGAATTGATTCCGGTTTTTAAAGAAATGCACCCCGACATAGAAATAGTAATGATTACGGGACATCCTACCAAAGAAAATGCCATCCGCGCGCTGAACAACAATGCATCGTGTTACATTGAAAAACCTTTCGACTTAAACGAAGTGCTGACAAAAGTCCATAAACTTATTGAACAAAGGAGCAAAACTTCTTTCCAGGGGATATTGCAGGAATCGGCAAAATCTATGAATGCGGAGGGCAGGGTAAAATCGGATAAACTTTTACCGTTTAAGATTAGGAAAGCGATTAAGTACATAGAGAAAAATTATATGAACCCAGATTTGCGGTTGCAAGAAATTGCTCGTTTTGTAGGGATGCAGCCGAATAGTTTTTCCAACCTGTGGGGGAAAGAGATGGGAATTGAGATGGTCAATTTTATAAACGGCATCCGCATAGAAAAAGCAAAAACCTTACTTTTAAAATCCTCTTTTTATGTTGCCCAGATAGCGTATAAAGTCGGGATGACCCCGGATTATTTCTGCAAGATATTCAAGTCTAAAGTAGGCGCATCACCGCTATCCTACAGAAAAACAAACTCAAAACTTTAATGTTTTTTCGGCTCCGTTTCTTGTCTTCCCCTGTTTCCAAATCCCTAACTTTCGTGCTCTTTTTTGTTTTTTATTTGTGTTTTCGTGGCAAATTAGTAGATGCGGAAAAATGCAAAGGAATGTGAAGATTTTACTATAAATATTAATATTTTACTATAACTTTTTCTTGCCAAATAAAATTAATTACATAAATTTTGCCGTAATAATTGAATACTGTTTTGTTATTTCAGGATAATAAATGAACTTTATATTATTAATGTTTACTTATTTAAGCATTCAAAACAGTGACTCTTTAGCCGAGGAACAGCGCTTGAAAATAAAAGTGGAAAACATATCAACGGCTCCCGTGATTGACGGAAAACTTAATGACGAATGCTGGAATGAAGCATCGGTCTGTTCGAGTTTTGTCCAGACGGCTCCTTTTTGCGGGAAAGCGTCAACATCAAAGACAATAGTAAAAGTAATACGGGATTCCAAAACTTTATTCGTATCTTTTTACTGCCCGAAGCAGAATAGAAAACCCGTAGCGGGAGTTGTCAAGGAAGACGTGCTTGGAATGAACGACCAGGTAATGATAATCCTGGATACGTATAATGATAAAAACAAAGCTTATCTTTTTGCAGTAAATCCCCTGAACGTAAAAACGGAGGCAAAGATTTCAAAAGACGGCAGGGTAATTGATACACAGTGGGACGAAATCTGGTATTCAGGAGTTTCCGTAAGTGATACGGGGTGGACTGCCGAGTTTGCAATTCCGTTTAACAATTTGCATTTCAACACGGAAAGCGGATACAAATGGGGCGCAAATTTTGTGAGAGTGGATTATGAAGATTTGCCCGAATCGGAATGGAGCGTGTGGAGTTATACGGGAGCGAATCCTTATCGCGTTTCCAAAACCGGGGAATTCATTTTTAAGGAAAAACCGGTTCCGTCGTCACCGCTTACGATTATGCCTTATGGCGCAATAAGAGGAGAAAAAAAGAACATCGGCGGGGACATAAAAAGAACGTTTCTTACTCTTATGGACCTTGGATTTAGCCTGTATACAGACCCGAATTATTACGACGTAAACCAGAATAAAGTTTTAATAACTCCCACAAAGGAACAAGTGCTGACGATTCCCGAGGAAAGGAATATTCTCGTTGAGAACCGCACTTTTCTTTTTTCGCCGTATCCGCTTATTAATACGAGAGCAATGGACAGCATAAAATATGCGTACAGGATATCGGGAAAAGCAAGGGAATATGATGCGGCTTATTTAAATGTAAACACGATGAAGCCGGAACAAAATTATTCTTTCCTTTGCATAGAGAGGGAATTTTTCAGAGGGTCGAGCGTATCGTGGTATGACTTAAAAGTGGATACCAATAGGGTAATGAGCACGCAGCTGGATTTTTCTTTGCCGAGAGAGATTAGACCTGAGTTTCAGTATTCCTGGAATTTAGGCGAGAAAGCGCCGTCATTATTTTATTGCAACGTTTCAAAAGAGACGCCGTTGTTTTCGGTAGGTACGGGGTATGTGAACGTTAATCCAAAATTCAGGGCGAATATGGGGATGTTTCCGGACAGCGGGCAGGATTACTGGGTAATGGGAAATTACAATTTGCGAATGAACAAAATCATATATAAAATCACGCCGTCTTTCTCATATAATAAGGACACTTCAAGCGCGGGAATTTGTTTATTGTTGAAAAACGGCATTGAGGGCGGAGTATGGGGATGGCAGGAAAACGATAATCATTCAAGTTTATATGATAACAAAACATATTTCATAGGATATAATAAGAACAACTGGGCGCCGATGGTGAGGGTTTCGTATCTCCCTTGGCCGGAGAAGGTCTGCTTGGCGGGCAGGTTAAGTTTCTTTGGGAAGGTCGCGCCTGATTTTGAAGTTTCGGCCCTGCATTTAAATGGGGATTCGGTGAGTGTGGATTTGGGGTTGAGCGGAAGGGCGGGCGAGAAAGTTTCGTTCCGCATATTTAGTGAAAAAGGGAAAGAAACGGATTTAGTTTCTACGAATGGGGTATTGAGGTATAGGTTTAAACCGGAGGGATATTTCTCCGTAGCGTATGGAGAAACAAGAAACATAAACAGGGAAGATTTAACGAGAAAAGATTACGTACTTGAGGCAAAAATTTATTATCAATTTGGAGTGGCGGTGGAGAAGCTTTCGAAGCTGGCATTTTAAAATGAACGATATAACAAATAATAATTTTATAGATTATATAAGCGTTTTAAGAGTGAGTAAAAGGAGGACAAATGTTAAGAGAAATTAGGTTTAAGAGGCAGTTACTGTTGGTAATGGCAGGAGTTTTTATATTTGGGACTGTCAATCCGACGATAGAAGCTTTCGCCGCGGAGAAGAAAGTAGTGGCAGAGAAAGCGAAAGCATCACAAACGAGTTCTAAAACAACTTCTTCTAAAGCATCAAACCCTTTAATTATAGGTAATAATCCAATACCTTTTACGGGAAGTGAGAGTGCTGCTGAAAACGTACCCGAACATAAGGCTTCTGCTCAAGTTCAACAGTTTACAGGGGGGGCTTCAATGAGTATCCCAATAGCAGTGCCACCGGGCAGAAAAGGGATGCAGCCAAATCTTGCCCTTAGTTATAGCAGTGGCGCAGGAAACGGACTATTTGGAGTAGGTTGGGATATGCCAATAGCATATATTGAAAGGCGAGGACCGGGAAAGGGAATTCCTACTTATGATGATGAAAAAGATACATTTGTTTTGAATTTATTTGGCAGCTCGCAGGAATTAATTAAAGATCCGGTAGCTTCTACCCAATACTGGACTAAACAGCAGTCATTTATGTATATAACAAAGACAGCTCTAGTGAAAAGTGCTCTGGCAACATACTGGATGGTAACCGACAAGAAAGGAACGTTATATGAATTTAGTTACCGTTTTGGAGGGGGAGATACAAAAGATTATTATAGGTGGTATCTAAAACGAGTTACGGATGTTTATGGAAATTCTATGAGTTTCAATTATACTACTTCTTCGGATTCTGCTGTAACGCTTGATAAGATACAATATACTAATAATGGGGGCAGTGATGATGGGATAAATGAGGTAAAAATGATTCTTGAAGGTTCTCCCCGACCTGATCCGATAGTAAGCTATAAGGCGGGATTTTGTATAAGATACAATAAAAGAGTTGTTAAAATTCAAATCAAATCAAATAGTACAATTATAAGGGAATATGTTTTAGGATATGGGTACAATGCTTTTACTAAGCGTTCTTTATTGCATTCAGTAACTCAATATGAGGAAGGTGGGGAAACGAGTGGCCACTTTTTACCTCCAACAATTATTACCTATCAGTCAGAGCCAGTAGATAAATTTTATCAAGCTTGGGATGGGAATATAGACGCAACATCTAAATATAAAGTTGCTTGTTTTGCAGATGTAAATGGAGATAAAAAAGAAGATCTTATCCTTTGGAGATATGATGATAATGGTACTGTTTACGATGAGACAATTCCAAATTCTTGGGCTCATCAATCTGATGACAAGCTTTTTATAAGTACTCGTCTTTCCGATGGAAGTGGAAATTTTTCCCAAGAGGATAACTATACTGTCATTTCTTTTAATTCGAATAATTCATTCCCTTTTGAAAATTGTGAATTTATACCGGGAGATTTTAATAGAGATGGTAAAATAGAACTTATATTACATACTTATGGCAATGTAATTAGTACAACTGGATCAGGTGACTGGTACTTTCGTGATTGCATAGGTATGTATGCTTATTCCAATACAGGAGGAGGATGGCAAGGAAGCGTTCTTGATTATGCAAATTCTGTTTGGTACTCCAAAGGTGTAAACCCAAATAGTAGCTACCTTATTCTTACCCCAAGAAATATCTGTGTTACTGACGTAGATGGTGATGGAAAGTCGGATGTTATATACAGCCCGGGTGTATATACAGAGAGGTGTGAGAGTTCTATTTATGGTTGGAATCCCGATGATTATGAATGCATAAATGTAAGATTGTCATCTACAGGAGTTGTTAAAAGAAGCACCGTTGGTTATTGGTCGAATAGAATCATCCCCTTAGATTTTAATGGAGATGGGAAAACGGATTTAGGTTTTTTTAACTGTTCTGAATATGGTATTTCCAACGGTTGGATAGATGTTCGTATGTCTGATGGGACTGGCGATTTTAGCGCTAGTAAGCCCGGCAGGTGGACTAGTTCCTCTTTTCATAATGGGTGTCCTGCAGTATTCCCGGTAGAAATTAATGGAGACGGATTAACGGATTTGATATTTTCTAATGGTATGATGGGTAGTAGTAATACTACTGTGTATACTCACGTTTCCAATGGTACGTCAACGTATAGCTATTCTTCAGATATTTCTGCTGTTTTTCCTTCAACAGCAGCTTCAAATATTTCTCCAAGTGATGTCAACGGAGACGGATTATCCGACTTAATTTTTTACGCCCCGGATGCACAAACAGGGACAAGGAAAAAAGTGACAAACTTTCTATGCCAGGGGGCTTCCCGACAAAATTTGGGGTATGATTATATTACTCCAAGTTGGGAAGGCAATATTGGTAACATTGGCTACCGCTTGTTAAACGGAGATATAAATGGGGATGGGTTACCGGATATTCTCTTTTTTAATAACACAACTAAAAGTATATCAACATACATTAATCAGTCTCCCTGCGGTGTAGACTTCATTGAAACGGTTTCAAATGGTTCAGGTGGCATCACTAGATTTACTTATAAGCCATCTACGGATCCGGAATATTCCTCTACGCTGGGAGAATTTCCCAACCCGGATTTGCCTTTTGTGTTAAAGGTCGTGTCTTCTATCACAAATACTGATAATGTTACAGGATTATCGTCGACTGTGAGTTATGCTTATTATGGAGGATACTACGATAAAAATGAAAAAGATTTTAGAGGGTTTAGAGAAGTTAAGGCGACAGATGCCGAAGGGAACTATACAGTTACTACTTTTGACCAGGGTGTATATCCTCCGAATCCTGGACATCCGGGCAATACGCAAGGGAATCAGGGAAATCCCTTAAAAGTAGAACAATTTGATAAAAACGGGAACCTTTACAACAGAACAGTTTACACATATTGGTCAGACGCGGAAAGTGAACCGGGAAGTCTGACCGAGGAAGCACCATGGTTTACTCCCTTAAACGCAAAAGAAATATATACTTACGACGGTAGTATTTCAGATTATAAAGTCGTAAGGGAAGAATATCAATACGATGAGTATGGGAATAATACTTATACTTGGTATTATGGTTATGGAGAAGGTTATGGAGAAACCGGAGATGAAAAGACAATAAAGATGGAATATTATGCCCCTAATGCAAATTGGGTATCCGGATTAGTATCTAAACAACAACTTTACAAAGGAATTTACATCGGGATTGGAACGGGAGATTTAAAGACTCAAACGGATTATTTCTATGATAATGCATCTACGCCTACCAAAGGAAACTTAACGAAAGTTGTAAAAAAATATTTAGAAAATGATGGTAAAAGTTATGATCAGGTAACGGAATATACATATTATTCTAATGGGAATCTTCACGAAACTAAAGTAAAAAAAGATGAAGGCGCGTATAATACTACAGCAGTAGAATATGATGCAAATGGCTTGTTCCCAGTAACAACAACAAATAATAATATTGTAAATAGCGCTACTTATGACGACTGGGGGAAAGTTCTAACCAAAACCGGTCCGAATGGGAAGGTTACTCATTATCAATACGATGAGTTTGGACGCGTGAAAAAGATTTTTTACCCGGGAGATCCGGTTAGTGATGATGCCAATCCTTCCGTAGAATATACTTATGCTGAATATGCATCTTTTGGCAACCACCCTACAAGGACAATGATTAAGATTAAGAAAGATAAAGATGCGAGTGATGTAAGTACTTATTTCTATCCGATATATTATTTCTATGATGGATTTGGCAGAACAATTCAGATTCAACAACAAAGCACAACGGCGGGTAAAGTAGTTGAGACTAATACTTCTTACGATTTACTTGGAAGAAAGTGGATTGAATCTCCTCCAAAGGAAATATCTTCTTATAATCCAGAAGATTACGCTATTCCCTTCACTTCAATCAATGCGTGTACTCAATTTGAATATGATCCTGTGGGCAGGATTAAAACGGTTAATTATCCATATTATACTTCGCAGGCAGATGCAAAAGTGCAATATGAATATAATGATTTTAAGGTAATAATGACTAATGAAAAAGGCATTATAGATACCTGTTATTATGATGCGTATGGTAAACTTATAAGAAGGGCGCAAAAACTTGATGGAACATCATACAATAATGGAAAATACGCGGCTGACTATGAGTATAATACCCAGGGGAATTTGATAAAAATAACCACTTCTTCAGGACAGGAAATTACATCTGTTTATAACTCATTAGGACAGTTAACAAGCAGGAACTCTCCCGATGCAGGAGAAGAAACTTTTGTAAGTTACGATAAGGCAGGCAACCTTACTGAATCCCACAAACCGGATGGAACGCCCATTCAATTCCAATATTATGATGCTCTAAATCGTATAGGGAAGGTGCACTATCCTCAGGGTATCGGAGATGTTAATTATTTGTATGACGCTACCTCTGGCGGTTCGTGTGGCATTGGAAGGCTAACCGGGATAACAGATGTTTCAGGCGCTACTGCTTATTTTTATGATGAGAGAGGAAGGGTATATACTAAAAAGAAGAATATTAATGTTAACGGGACTCCTACTAATTATTCTACAGATTATAGTTATAACTCGGCAGGAGATTTGAAGTCTTTGGCTTACCCCGTAAAAAATTCTGCAGGAAACCCAATAACAGTAAATTATGAATATGATAACCTTGACAGGTTATCGAAAGTTAAAATAGGAGATAGTGAAATTGCCGAACTTACACATAATCCTACGGGAACTGCAAACACTATGGACTATTTTGCAGGCAGCAATAAGATAAGCTCTATTTATTATACGTATTATCCCAGACAATGGATGAAAAGTTTCCAGATTAATGATAAAAGCAACCATTTATTTTTTAAGCATACATACGAATATGATAATAAAGGAAGCAGGACGAAACTTACAGAGCAAGTAAAAGATGAAACAAGGGAATTTGGTTATGCATATGATGAATTGGATAGGCTTCAAGATATAGTATATACAGAGGGGACAACAAGTTTTACCTATGACCTTATGGGAAATAGAAAAACTGCAAATTATGTAGATGGAAAATATGGTTCCCATACGTATAATTACCAAACAGGAACAAATAAACTAAGTTCCGTTGTCTCGGCTCCACAGGGGACAAGTACATATCAGTACGGGAATACCGCTTGCCCCGGATGTCCTACTTATGTAAATAAGATTATAGCTGGTAAAATGGCTAAACAAGATATTCTGGATTATGATTATGATAACAGGTTAACTAAAGTAACTCAACCGTTTATTACGCCTAGCAGCAATGTTCAAGGTTCTTATGCTGTTCCAGCGGATACTTTTAAGTTTGTGTATGATGGGAATGGAGCAAGAGTAAAAAGTATATGGAAAGTAGGAGAAGAAACAAAGAGTACAACAATATATCATTATGATGAATTAGGGAATGTATTGCAAGAAACGGATGGAGAAGGTGTTTTACTTGCAAGTTACGTATATGCGAAAGGACAGAGAGTAGCAAGGATAGACAAAGACGGCAGCGTTATTTATTTCCATAATGATGTGACTGGAAACCCGATTTGCCTGATGGACGAAACCGGGAATATAATTCAGCTTTATCACTTTGGGCCATTTGGCGGTATGGAAGCATCAAAGGGAACGGATAATAATAAATATTTATTCGCAGGAAAAGAGCTTGACAAAACAGGATTATATTACTTTGGAGCAAGGTATTATGATGCGGACATCGGAAGGTTTATAACGCCTGACCCCGTAAGAGGAACCGCAATTAATGCATTAAATCCTTATTATTATTGTTATGCTAATCCTAATAAGTATGAAGATCCCACCGGACAATTTACATGGATGCTTGGAGTTGCTATTGGTCTTTATCAAGGGTTCAGAGCATGGCAGGCAGGTGGCGATTGGGGAGACATTTTGGGGGCAGCGGGTAAAGGATTCGTAATGGGTGTGGCTATGAGTTTCTTTGGAGGATTAGCATTAACACCCTGGGCGGGTCTAAATGCGGTAATAGGAAGTGTAGCAACAGAGGCATCAAGAGAAATACTCTACGACGGCAAAAACGGAATACTTGGAAATCGTTGGGGAGGGTTAGCATCTGCCGGGCTGGCAGGAGGGATAGGGTGGGGTGTAGGGCAAGGGGCTCAATGGGCTTTTGGTAAACTGCCAAACTTACAAGTAACTTTTAAAATAGAAAATACATATTCAATTACAGAAATAGGCACAATCTCTTTAAAAAGCCCATTAGGCGCATTTATCGTAGGTGGAGGACTCACTGTTTTAGGCTCGTATCTTATGAACGGTGGTGGTGGAGCCGATTATACGAGTGGGTGGACAAAAAGTAGTGATTTTCTGAGTGGAAGAGGGTTTTGGAATAATCAAAACAATGATGATCCAAAGAAAGATTGGTATGTAAAAGGAGTCATAGATTTTGCTCATGTTATTTTAGGTGGAGTTGCAGGAGGTTTTTTCAAAGCAGCTGGGTGTGATGAAAGGTCGATGAATATTGCAACAATGGGATATGCATTCCTTTATTTTGAATCACAGGGGGAGTGGCATGGTTACTGGGAATTTGGGGATTTCTACTCTGATAACTATGGGATGTATGCCGGAGCGCGATAAAGGGAAAAGAGGACAAGAAAAATGAAACCATATATTGCAATAATGTTTTTATTGTTTGCAAACAAGGGATTTGCCCTCAAAGGAAAAAATTCTCTCCCCGAAGGAGCTTATGTTTATTTTGTTGGGGGAGGAAGTTCCTATGAAAATTTGGCAAAGGCAAATAATCGTCCTTCCAGTGATATGACAACTCTGAAAAATGGGGGTATATGGTTAGGGGGAGGAGTAACTTATAATTATTCAATATTGAACGCAGAAGTTTTTATTAAAGGGTCTGGGAAGGGAGAACAAAATAATAATGCTTTTCATCGGGATACAATGTATACGGCATGGGAAATGTATACAGGGTTGAAAGCAGGAATACATACGTTGCCTCTTAATTTGCCGGTTCAATTTATTCCGGAACTTGGATATTTGTACTGGAAAGAGATGCTAGATAAATGTGATAGAAACAACTTTGAAAATGTATACTACAATGAAGAATTAAAAGGAACAAGTATTGCTCTCGGTTTTTCTGTCTTGTATAGATATACGGATATATTTTTAAAATTCAGCTATTCCCATATTAATGTTGAAACAATTAATATGGATAATTATATTTTAGAGTTAAGGCATTATCCCAAAACTCCCGGAGCAACAACCAATGATTATGATGGTTTTTGGGGAGTTGAAGGTGGTCTGACAACAAAAACAGACGGACGAAAATGTTACTATGTTGCCATTAAGGTGGGGATAGACTTTATCAAAATGATAACAAAAAGAACAGAGTAAAAATGGAAAGAAGTATGTTTAAAAAAATTTTTGGTGTTGCAGTTTTGTTAATTCCTAGTTTGCTATTTGCTGCTTTTGGTTATTTGGGATATATATCAGATAAAAATATGCTAGTAGGTTTAGGTTTAAGCGCAATTAGAATTGTATTAACTTATATAATTTCATATTCATTCATTTTCAGAAAAAACCTTAGAATGTTATGCATAAATTTATGAAAAATTATTACAACAAGAAACTTATAAACAAATATCTAAAAAATGTAAGTAAAAATAGGAGGTCGTATGTTTAAGAAAATAGTCTTTTGTTTGGGAGTTTTGTTGATGCCTATGTTGGTATCAGCAGAAAACTACATACCCCCGGTGATTTGGAAATTAAATACCTGTGATAACTTGGGTAAAGATTTTTTTCTCCCGGGTGCGAATGGAACACTCCATGGATGGATGGCTGATAGAACACAGTATTTTGGGCGTGGAGATTGGCTAGATTTGACTAACGAATATATATATGGTAAACCTGCAGTAATAGATGTGGGTGGGGATGGGGTTTATGATCATATTGTAATTGCGACTTGTGATAATTCCGGTAAATATAAACTTCACACTTATACTTCAGATGCAATAGAAGATGGTCTTTTAGGAAGTATTAATTCGGATATTTATCTTTTGGACCTTTATTCTTCTCCTACTTTTGGCTATATTAACAGAAATAGCGATGGGACAGGAGGAGAATTAATATTGGTACTTACAGAAAAAGGGGGAGGGATAGAAACATGGAACCTGACGACTTCCGGTTCCGGGGTATATCTACCATCTGCCCCGACCTCTTTTGCTCTTCCATCACCTGTGTTTTATGATTTAGACGGAGACAAGAGCGATGAACTTATCGTCGCAGCAGGCGGCGGAACAGGCGTAGGGAATATTTATATATGGAAATGGAATAATACAACTCCTGCATGGGAATATAGTGAAACAATAACTCCGGTTCCTAATCCAAATGCCGGCATCGGTTGTACCCCGGTTGTTTGTGATGTAGATGGATATGGAGACCCGGAAATAATTGCCTGCTATTACGATGGCTCTGTGTATTGCTGGGGAAAGACGGGAAGCGGGTATAATATCCCCTCTTCAAACAAGAAAAATGTTATTCCTATTGCAGAAGAAACATTCTATCCTGTTTCTGCCTCCGGCAATAAAAGAGCAAATGCAAAACAATTCTTTTCTGATGCAACAAAAAAACAGGTTATGCTTAACACTACTCAAAACTACGGCTACCCGATAGAAATTTCCACTGTAAGTAATAATACTAAAGATAGAAATTCAATCGAAAAAGCGCTTTTTGTAACAACACCTAAAAAGTCTGCGATATCTCTTGCTAAAGGAAAAGTTGCGCAGAAACTTGCAAAACAAGATTATATGGTAACTACTAATCCTACTTTTGAAAAAAGATGGAGCATATCCGGATTACCTATGGCTAAATGTTTCCCCTCTTCTCCTGTAGTCGGGAATTTTTATAACACTTCCACTTCAGAACACCTGGGATTGGAAGTAGCCGTGTTATCTTCTTCAAACCAGATATATATTCTGAGTGTGGCTAATGGGGATACAATACGCAGTTTTCCTATAAGCAATGTGACCGCTACCGGACTCGCCGTGAGGGAAGATTTGCCTCCTTGTTTGCGAACCAGTCTTTACTACGGGGATAAGGGAAGTCATTTCGTAGAATTATGTTTTAATAACGACGAAATAACTAAAACCGAATGCGGACAATTTGCTCATTACCGGCAACCTATAATTGAGGCTTTTGAAATTTCTTCAGATGTTATTAATGATTTTACTCCTATAGGGATTAGTTGGACTATTAATTATCAACCATGGACAGTTACTAGTGCGGAAGTTAAAGTTTTTGATAAAGATGGCTATTTCAAACAGGTCGTTACGAGTCCTCAATCGTGGGCCGGGAATGGCTTGGCTGATGGAGATTACTATCTGGTTCTGGAAGTTACCACGCCTTTTGGAGATTGCGTAAAAGAAGCAAAAAAGGTTACCGTCAACCATATGGGAAATGTATCACAGTATGCAACGGCATATAACAACCAGCGTAAACTTATTGATGCGGGTAGCGGGGTTATGCACTTAGTTTGGGCAGATGAAACAGGCGTATTATATGCAAAAAGTATGGATGCCGGGGAAAGCTGGACAGATGGATATAACCTTGCCCCTAATGGAGACTACGTTAGTAATTATGCTCCGACAATAGCGATAGATAAAAATGGCGGGATAAACGTTTGTTGGATTGAACAGGTTGCCGGTAGCACTGGCTGGAACCATAAAATAATAAGCTATAGAAGAAAATTAGGAGAAAACTGGTGCGGCGCTTATGGTTTAGGGGCAATTTGTGTTCCTCCGACCGATTCTTTGACTCCTCCGTCTATGGCTATTGGACAGGACAATAAAGCTCGTGTAGCCGTTCAACATTACGAACCATCAAACACTACATCAGACAATGTTACTTTAAGGGTTTGCATTATTGACGGATTAGATGCAAATAATAGTGACAATATTACGATGGATATGTTGCCCGATGTTGATTTATGGACACTATCCGGAAATATTTCTCAGTTTCCTTCAATAGGCGTATCCGGAAACGTTACTCATATATGCTGGGAGCGCAACGGAACTATATACTATAGGTTTTTATGCGGCACTGCCTGGTCAATACCTACACAGATTTCAACCGGGGTTAGCAACAAACATCCTTGCCTGGAAGTGGTAGATGGTTCGAATACTTATGCTTTATTAGGAATAGTCTATGAGGGAGAACACGGGGAAATTTATTATAAAAAAGGTAATTTTTATTGGCCTGTTAGTGATTTCCCGATACACTCAAAAAATGTACGACACTCTAAACCTTATGATACGTGGGCAGCGAATATAACGACAATTTATGATAATAACCCCGGCGAGTATCCTGTAGTAGTGGGAGGGACACAGATTCTATGGAGAGACGTATCAACGAATTCATATATTTTTCACAAATATTTGAATGAGCATAATGTTTGGAGTGATGTGGCCAGCATAGGAAATTCAAAAGATGCATTCCCCCAGATTGCCTTTAACGCAACCAGTTCAGTATTAGCGGAGATGTATAGTCATTATAGAAATAACATTGCTCTCTCTTATGTTTATACCGAACAGGATGGCAGCTCTTATAAATTGGTATTTGGTGCAAAAACCGTGCTTCATCTATCCCCGATAGTAGAAGGGACACTTGAAGGTGGCATTAATGTGACAACCGATGTGGATGTTTATGGAGACATAATCGTTAAACAGGACAGCACTCTTACGATAGAGCCCGGAGTAAAACTTAATTTTGTCCCTTTCCAGGATGGCGAATCCAGCGGAACGGACTTGGAAAGAAGTGAATTGATAGTTAACGGGACGCTTATCGCAAATATGGCTACGTTTACCTGCGACAGTTTACAGGATAGCCTGGATAACTGGTATGTGCAAAACTGGCACGGGATAGTAGTAAAAGAAGGCGGAAGCGCGCAGTTAAGAGGATGCGAAATTAGTAATGCAAAATATGGCGTATACACGGACGGCTCCTTGTTTGCAACGAATACACGTATCACAAAAGACAGCATCGGAGTATATGTTAATAGTAATGCTAGTAATGTGGTTCTTGGAAATATAAGAGATGGCATTAAAGGTAATGACGGGATGAACTCAATATACAATAACATTTTGTGGAACCTTTATAATAATGATACGGAAGATAGCGTAATCGCACAGGCGAATTACTGGGGTGACCCTTTAAAAATTCATGGATTAGTCCGATATGATCCGCCGGGCTATGACCTACAGAAAGCAGACTGGATAATATCCACAAACGGCACAATATACGGTATATATTGGAATGTAGGAACGTTTAAGATAAATTCCGGAATCACGGCAAAAGTAGCCACAAAAGCCGTTAATACCACCGGATGGATTCTAATATCCGCAGACAGTATGGATATCCAGGGGACGTTCTCCGCGGACAGCGCAGGTTACCTTGCAGGCGAAGGTCCCGGCGCAGGAACGCAGGGAGCTTCTTCCTACGGAGCAGGCGGAGCCGGATTTGGCGGCAGAGGCGGACACGGCGGAAGTAACCTGCAGGGAGATACAAGTAAATACGGCGGGTATGTTTATGGTAGTCCTGAAGAACCTTTTGAAATTGGAAGCGGCGGAGGAAACTCCGACGTAACCCTCTGGGGAAAAGGTGGAGCAGGCGGCGGGATTATTGATTTGATATGTTTGGGAGGATTAAACGTGGCAAGTACGGGAACAATCCGCAGTAACGGAAAAGACGGGACCGGGAGCGATGGTAAAGCGGCAGGCGGAGGTTCCGGCGGAACTGTAGTAATAGAGACGAACAGATTATCGGGAACGGGAACTATCTCAAGTAAAGGCGGAAACGGAGCAACCGGAAGCAGCGCTGACGGCGGAGGCGGAGCCGGCGGAAGAATTCATATCCTGTACAATAAATCTTCTTTCGCGGGACGCGTAGATGTAAGCGGAGGAGATGGACCGGATAACGCTATAGACGGACAACCCGGGACGGCGTTAGTCAAACAAACAGGCGATTCCGTAAGACTTGTATTATCACCTGTAAACACGGCAACGAATACTGACGATAAAGCAGGATTCATCAAAGGCGTGGAATTTACGGATAAATGGATAAGATTAACTTCGGGAGATACAATAATAAGTAATATTGAATTAAAAGCAACAGATAGTATAATAGTTAATTCCGCAAGTTATTTATTGGCAAACGATAAAGGTTACTGCCATAACCAGGGGACAGGATACGGACATACGGGAAGTACTTCGCACGGCGGCGGCGGAGCCGGATACGGAAATTCCGGTGGATACGGAAACTATCATACACAAGGCGGGACAGGAGATAGCGGAATAACGTACGGCGATACATTAGCTCCTGACAGTTTGGGAAGCGGCGGCGGAGACTGGGGAACAACAAACGGTTACAGATGGGGCGGCGGAAGCGGCGGCGGTATGGTAAAACTTATATGTTATGACGGGATAGGTCAAATACTGCTTAACGGGACGATTTCGGCAAACGGGAGTAACGGTATTTCAAAGACTTCTTACGCCGCGGGCGGCGGCTCAGGCGGAAGTGTGTTAATTTATGCAAAAGAATTTGCAGGAAGCGGAAGTATCAATGCAAAAGGCGGAAACGGAGGAGCTATTTCAGGTTGTTACGGCGGAGGCGGTGCCGGCGGAAGAGTAAGAATATACAGGGATAATACAACTTTCCCGTCGGGAAATATTTCAGTCTCCGGTGGAACTGCAGGCGGTTCCGGAGCAACAGCCGGGAATACGGGAACGGTAAATCAGGCGCCGGTTCCATCAGGCGGAGCTCCACAGGGACAACAAATGGCAGTACCGATTGTATTCAAACTCTACCAGAATTATCCGAATCCTTTCGTAAATAAGACAACGATTAAGTATTCAATACCAAGAACTTCATTTGTGTCATTGAAATTGTATGATGTTACGGGACGCTGTGTAAAGACTTTGGTAAGCGGCGAAAAGATACCGGGGTATTACAATGAAACGATTGAATCAAAGAACTACTCAACAGGCGTTTACTTTGCAAAGTTCAAAGCCGGCGACTATAGAGAGACAAGAAAATTAGTGTTGATGAAATAGAGAATGAAAAACAGGGTAGAGGTGGGAGCACGTGCTCCCACCTACCCATAAGGAAGCCCTCCCCATTCGGGGAGGGCTTTTGTTTTTATAGATTGACAAAGATAAGTTTTGAGAATATTAAGTGTGAAGATATAAATAAAAGATGCTGAACGCAGATGAACAGGATTAAAAAGAAAAAACAGGGTAGAGGGTAGGTCGGAGCCTCTGCTCCGACCGATGAGAGCAGAGGCTCTCATCTACCCATAATTATGAAAAAATATCTTATATTATTTATAGGGATATTATTGGAAACAAACTTATTTGCCGCCGCGCCGGATACTTTATGGGCAAGAACTTTCGGCGGGACTGGCGATGATTATGGTCATTCAGTTCAACAGACTTTTGACAGTGGTTTTATTATTGCAGGAACTACAGAATCTTTCGGGGCAGGCAATTCGGATGTATATCTTATTAAGACAAATTCTTCGGGCGATACCCTCTGGACAAAAACTTTCGGTGGGACTAACTTTGATTATAGCTATTCAGTTCAACAGACTTCTGACAGCGGTTTTATTATTACAGGAACGACACGCTCTTTCGGGGCAGGTTATGATGATGTCTATCTGATTAAAACAAATTCTTCAGGCGATACACTCTGGACAAGAACTTTCGGCGGAATTTTTTATGATGGAAGCTCTTCAGTTCAACAAACTTCAGATGGCGGTTTTATTATTACAGGCTGGACAGAACCTTTTGAGGCTGGCAATGGTGATATCTATCTCATCAAGACAAATTCTTCTGGCGATACTTTGTGGACAAAAACTTTTGGTGGGATTGCTTATGATTTTGGCGAGTCAGTTCAACAGACTCAAGACGGAGGGTATATCATTGTAGGAGTAACAGGTTCCTTCGGAGCCGGAACTTATGATATTTACCTAATCAAGACAAATTCTTCAGGAGATACTCTCTGGACAAAAACTTTTGGTGGAACTAACGAAGATTGGAGTTTTTCGGTTCAACAGACTTCTGATTCAGGTTTTATTATTTCAGGTTACACATTCTCTTTTGGGGCAGGCACACCGACTTATTCTAATGTCTATCTCATTAAGACAAATTCTTCGGGTGACACACTCTGGACAAAAACTTTTGGTGGAACTTCCGGCGATGTGTGCTATTCAATTCGGCAAACTTCCGACGATGGTTTTATCATTGCAGGCTACACATGCTCTTTCGGGGCAGGTGGAGGGGACGTTTATTTGATTAGACTGGGTAAAGAAGTAGGAGTGGAAGAACCTTCACAGGGTAGCTTGAAGCCTCCGCTTCAAGCTGTTGATTTGAAAATTATAAAAAATAAAATTTGTTTATCCGTTCCTAATGACTATTACCCTAATATGGAACATCCCGCCTCGGCGGTGACCCTAATAACGATTTACGATTTAAGTGGTCGAATAAAAGAGACTCTCTATTCCGGCACTCTAAGCAAAGGCAATTATACTTTTACGCCGAATATTCGTAAAACAGGTATTTATTTTGTAAGACTGACGGCAGTTTGTCATTCTGACACTGAACAAAGTGAAGGGGAAGAATCTAATATAATAACAGAAACCAAAAAACTAACAATTATAAAATAATAGAAGGGGGAAAATGAAAAATAAAAAGGTTTGGGGGATAGGTATTTTACTGCTTGGAATTTGCACTACGGCGAATGCGCAATACCCGGGCTGGACTGTTTATGACACTTTGAATTCCGGTTTGTCCGACAACAATGTATATACTATTTTAATAGACGGGAATGATAAATGGATTGGCACTTATAGGGGGCTTGCGAAGTTTGATGATACTTCCTGGACCGTTTATGACGTATCAAATTCCGGTTTGCCCGATAATTATGTCCTTGCTCTTGCTATGGAAGGGGCTAATATATGGATTTGTAGCGGTTATGATGGTGTTGCAAAATTTGACGGCTCTGTCTGGAACGTTTTTAATACGTCAAACTCGGGTTTACCCGATAACTCTACCCGTACTCTTTTAATAGAAAATGGTAATAAATGGATTGGCACCTGGAATGGTACCGGTACTGCCGGTGGCCTTGCAAAATTTGATGGCACTACCTGGACTGTTTATGATACGTTGAACTCGGGTTTGCCTGATAATGAAGTTAATGTTCTTTTAATAGATGGGAGTAATATCTGGATTGGTACTCATTCCGGGCTTGCAAAGTTTGACGGCTCTGTCTGGACCGTTTATGACGTATCAAATTCCGGGTTGCCTAACAACGAAGTCTATGCTCTTGGGATAGAAGGAAGTAATATCTGGGTTGGTACTTATTCCGGACTTGCAAAGTTTGACGGCTCTGCCTGGACCGTTTTCAATACGTCAAACTCGGGTTTGCCTGATAACCGTATCAATGCTATTGTGATAAAAGGAAGTGATAAATGGATTGGTACTTATAATGGTATGGCGAAATTTGATGGGACCACATGGACTGTGTTTAATGAATTAAATTCCGGCCTGCCCGATAGCTATATCCTTTCCATTGCAATGGAAGGAACTAATATGTGGATTGGAACTTTTTATGGTCTTGTAACAGTTGATAACCCTACGGCAATAGAAGAACCTTTGATTTTGGATCGCGGATCGGAGAATTTGGAATTAAAGATAATAAAAGATAAGATTTGTTTATCCGTTCCTAATAACTATTATACTAATACACTATTAACTATTCACGATTTAACAGGTAGGCTTCAAAGCATTGTCTACTCAGGCACTCTAAGCAAAGGGAATTACACGTTTACGCCGAATATTCGTAAAACAGGCATTTATTTTGTGAGGCTGAAAACGAATAACTTTACAGAAACTAAGAAATTAATTTTAATGAAATAATAGCAAAAGAGCTAAATGCATGGGGTGTCCAGCAGAGCTGGATAGCGACCTCTAAGCGTTCCACTTTGTTGAACGCAAGAGTCTGCTATATTTTGTGAGACTGAGTGCGGGGGACATTAAAGAAACGAAGAAGATAACGATTATAAGATAAGTCCAGCAAGCTGGATAGAAATCTCTAAGGAGTAAAACTCCTAAGGGCTTGTCTATAAGAACTGTAAAAAAGGAAAAGAGGAGAAATATAAAAAAATATCTTATATTATTTATAGGGATATTATTGGGAACAAATGTATTTGCAGGTGCGCCGAATGTTTTATGGACAAAGACTTATGGGGGACAGTGAAAAAGCATTTCATTCCGGTAATAATTCTTATTTTTTTGGGAAATAACGGATTTGCTAAGTCCAGGGAAAATATTCCATCGAGATTATTTCTATCCGGTAATATCGGACTTGGTGGTTATGAAAATCTTGCAAAAGCCAAAAATCACCCTTTTGTTGATAGCTCTTTTCTCATTAAAAGTAATGGCTGTTATGGGTTAGGAATTAAATTAGAATATAGCTATTCTTTGATAGAAGTGGGCATTATTGCCGGTGGACAAATTTGGGGTTACACAAAAGCTTCGGTGCTCTCAGACACAAGCACGGATACTTCGTATTCAGCCGGAGGGTCATCCATATTAATACCTGTAGGAATTCATACGTTGCCCTCTAAATGGCCTGTTCAAGTTATTCCTGAGGTAGGGTTTTGTTGTTATAACAATGAATATATAAATAAGGGACATGGGACACATCTTACTTACAACGAAGAGATAAAAAAATCCGGAACTATGTGTGGAATTTCTTGCATATATTATAGATATTTAGTTGGTGGAATGCTTTTTTTCAAAGGTGGGTATTTTTTCAGCAATCTCCCTACATTTAAAATAAATACTTATTATTTGCAATGCAGATTAACCGGGGCAAACTCTAAAAATAAAACCTTATTTTTTGGAGAAGGAGAAACAGGATTTTCAATGAAAACAGATGGACGAAAATCTTTTTACATTTCCTTCGGATTCGGGCTTAATTTGCTTACACTCTCTGAATTAGGCACTATTTAAATTAATAAAATATATGAAAAAATAAGGGGGGGGAAAAAATGGGGAAATATTTATTGATAGTAGTTCTTGGAATATTGATAACCGGATGCGGGAAGGAACCTGCTTCAAGATATGATAATTATACTCTTCAAGGGACTGTATACTTTGGGGGCGCGGAGATAGCGGGAGACTCCGTAGAAATGACTCATTGGGCATATGAAGACACTACAACAAAACAATATATAGATACTGTTTTAACGGATTCAATCGGACAATATCGTTTTGAATACGTCAGCGATACTTCCCATGCTTTTAATATGCCATTCAAAGTTCGCGCAATGAAGAGCACCGGTGTTTGGTCTCCTTTTCAATTGGATACTGTAGGTCCTAACGAAACCGTAACATTGGATTTTCATTTGTAGAAAAGAACAGAAAAGTCTGGAGTTAAACAAAAACGACAACGGAAAACTGACAAAAAAATAGATTAGCGATGGATTGACGCGGAAAACAAAAAACGACAACAAAAAACTCAGGGTAAACCCTATTTCGCCCCTACAAATATTATTTTACTAAAATCAGTTTCTTGGTTTCTTTAATTATATTAGATTCTTCTCCGCCTTCCACCAAGAAGACCGGTGGACAGGGATAGTTTCGTTTTTTGGGGCTCTGTTTATTTATTTTCTCTTAAAATTTGTTCAATTCCTTTTAGACATAAACCAAATCCTCCATTATATATTTTCTTCTATTAGGTTTAATAGCGTCGGGAGTCAGCAAGTCCACTTTGACGCCCAAAAGCTCTTCCAAATAATCTGCGAGATGAATAAAAAGGAATCCGACCGGTTCTTTAAACTCTACCAGAATATCAATGTCGCTCTCTTTATTTTGTTCGGCTCTTACGTAAGATCCGAATATGGCTATGTTTTTTACCTTAAATTTTTCTTCTAATTCTTTTTTACGACTTTTGATAATTCTTTCAATCTCATCAAGGTTTTTCATAATCGTTAATATTTTATTAATAAACCGTATCTAGTCAAGCGATATTTTCCGACTTTATTTTACCAAAATCAGTTTTTTTGTTTCTGTTATTATATTAGATTCTTCCCCTTCACTACGTTCAGTGTCAGAATGACAAATCGTAGAAAGTCTCACAAAATATACTCCGCTTTTTTGGATGTTGGGGGTGAAGGTATAATCGCCTTTAGTTAATGTGCCTTCATAGACAGTCTCTTTTGGTCGACCTGTTAAATCATAAATCGTTATTAGGGTCACCGCCGAGGCGGGATGTTCCATATTAGGGTAATAGTCATTAGGAACGGATAAACAAATTTTATTTTTTATAATTTTCAAATCAACAGCTTGAAGCGGAGGCTTCAAGCTACCCTGTGAAGGTTCTTCCACGCCAACTTCTTCTCCGGAAATATAAACATCATCTATGTATAACCTTGCTCCTGCCATACCGTCAGGTGATACAGTTCCGGCACCTGCAGAAAACCTAATTCCTCGTATCGTATCATTTACAGCATAAACTTTTTCCCAGCTAATCCAGTTTTTAGTAGAATCTATATCGTTCTTCATCACACCCGCTCTATCATTCCATTCTTCTTTCCATTTATTATTTATATTAATGTCAAACCATACGTCTGCGAAACCGCTGTACACAGTCCCAAGAAGATATTTTAAAAACACTTTGCATGTGCAGTTTATTGCCGGAGGATATATTGTTTGAGTGATTTTTCCACAACCCTCTACCCCCCAACCTCCAAATCCACTGATATAACAACCGTTTGGTGGCGAAAGACAGATACCCGTATCTGCCCGAATCTCATAAACATCGCTTCCGGCGCTTGTCCATCCGCTATCCCACGGTGTCATATCAAATCCGGGGTTGAACACTGCATTATCGGCGAATAAGTTTGTTCCCAGTAATATCCCTATAAATAATATGGGTAGGTGGGAGCACGTGCTCCCACCTCTACCCTGTTTTTTGTTTCTAATCCTGTTCATCTGCGATTACCTGCGTCCCAATTATTTCTGTTTTCTATGTCCGTGTAAATCCTTGTTAGGAGTTTACCCCGCTGTAGCGGGGTGGCTAATTTCTTTATCTGTTTTTTCATCGTTCTTCCTATTATCAATTACAAAATATAGCTCCTCTCCTGTTTTGTCAATGTTTTTTTGGGTTCAACAAAAGGTAAACAAACGGGCGACATAGAGTTTACCCCGCCTTGTCGAAGATCCCGCCCTGGCGGTGAGCGGTGGTCGGTCAACCTACTCTCAATACCCAATTACTATTTTTCATCCTTGTAAATCCTGTCTTCTATTTTTTTATTCGTGTATATTCGCGTGAATTCGCGGATCATATTTCTTTTTTTTCTATTTTATCAGTACCAACTTCTTCGTTTCTTTAATGTCCCCCGCACTCAGTCTCACAAAATACACTCCGCTTTTTTGGATGTTGGGGGTGAAGGTATAATCGCCTTTAGTTAATGCGCCGGAATAGAGAACTTCTTTTGGTCGACCGCTTAAGTCATAGATAGTTAATAGTGTACTAGTATAATAGTTATTAGGAACAGACAAATAAATCTTATCTTTTATAACTGACAACTGTCCACTGACCACTGACCACTGTCGTTCTTCTATTCCGTTTTTGGCATTAATGAATTTCAATACTCGATTTCCCGAGGAGACATTATATAAATAAAACTGGGAAGAATCCGGCGTCAGGCTTGGCGCAGCTACGAACCCAATTCCTCTGAACTCGGGCATCGCTTCAGGCGTGGAAAAATTTCCTTTTGCGGTATCTCTTATAGAGTAGTAAATAGTCGTATCTGATTTAAAATAAATTTCAAGTTCATTATTTGTTAGGAAACAGCAAAGGTTATTAGTGGGAAAATTAACAGTAAGGGATTCTTTATTCCCGAACAAAGAATCTCTACTCGTTCTGGAAACCATATAGAAATAATTTCCTTGTGTAAAATAAAGATGTAATCCGTTCGGTGAAATCCACGGGTAAGCATCTGCCGTGTCGGGAATATTTATCTCGCTTAGCGGGCGCAAACTATCAAAAGGGTCTGCCGAAGAATTTCTTTCTGCAATCCATAAATCATTGTTGTTCCAGTTGTTGTCCCAGGATTTTGTAAACACCATTGTCTTTTCATCTGCCGTAACCGTAGGCTGACTGTTCGAGAAAGTATCTATTTTGCTAATATTCCCTAGTAATTTTGTGAGACTTAAAGAATCAAAGTTTTCATTAAGGTTATTGCGGGACATAACATATAATCTGTGGTATTCTATAGTGTCTTTGAGTGGAACATAATATTTCAGTCCGTCTTTTGAGAGTTGTCCGGGACCTGGGGTAAACCTCGGCGGAAGGTCAAGAGTATCCCTTAAGGCAAAAGTCGTATCCGAGAAAAAAGCCGTTTTTGTATTATTATTTGTTTGGGGGAATTTGAGATTCCCGTCCTGTGTTCTTTCAAAACTTCCCTGCTTTAAGGTAAGAACAAACCCCATCAAAATTGTATAAAACATATTCTCTCCTTTATTAACCGATAGGACAGTTAATGACTAATCAATAATCCTCAACAATAAAAAAGTCAAATATTTTTTGG
>JAQTXJ010000106.1 GCA_028688815.1 bacterium
CATGGCCGGACTCGGACCGGCGACCTTCCCGCCGTGGCGGGATACTCTGCTAAATGTAAATTTTTTAGGTGTTTCGAGGAGATTAGCCCATGGCCGGACTCGGACCGGCGACCTTCCCGCCGTGGCGGGATGCTCTGCTAAATGTAAATTTTTTAGGTGTTTCGAGGAGATTAGCCCATGGCCGGACTCGGACCGGCGACCTCGTCCTTACCAAGGAAGTGCTCTGCCACCTGAGCTACATGGGCGTTGTTTATCAACTTCTTAAATGCGTTACCACCTTTATACTTTTTGACAAGAATTTCTCTTCTGCATGCTTCACTGCGTGTATTAAAAGTTTCATAATATAATAAGTCTACAGGTGTTTTATATTTCAATAATTTTGTTTTTCCACTGTTGTGTTCGTATAATCGTCTTTGTAAATTATCCGTAGAACCTATATAATAACGTTCTTTTGCATCTTTTAATATATACATATAATACATTCAATGTGTTCCAGCGACCTTCCCGCCATGGCGGTCCCGCCGCATCGGGATGTCGCTTTGCGCCAGATGCTTATCTAAATGGGCGTAAAAAGAACATAATTTTAATATATAGGCTAAATAAATCTTTTGTCAATTTTCAAATTATATAGATAAGGTTTTTAATGCTTTTTCAATGAAAATTATTTCTTTTTCTGTTACGGGCTCCGGTTGTTTTTCTACTTTAAGCAATAAGATTTCAAATTCTTCTATCTGCAATTTACTGGCTACAACTTTATAATCTTTTAATATTTCCAACGCCTGCGCAAGTATTTTTGTTTTAGAAGCGATACCAATAAGGAGGCAATTTTCATTTATTTTAACTATTTCTAGCCCCGGCGTCTTTGCTAATCTTGTTCCTATTTCTATAAGTTTAGTAATTTCAGCCACAGGAGCGCTTACTCTATAAAAATCTTCTATCGCATAATAAAATTCCCTTAAATATCCTCTTTGAGTCCCTCTTAGTTTTTGTTTAATGGTTTCTAATTTTTGCGTATCTACTTTTCTCAATCCTTCATCAAAATCTCTAAACTTTGGAAGTATAGTAGAAAGACTTTCTTTAATCATAGCATAAGTATTTTCCGTCCCTTTTACAACCCTAAGGTCAAAAACGTTTATTTCAAGATTGCGGTAAATCCCGGGAGTGCCGTGAGCTACAATTGTAATTGTTTTGTGTTGTTCCAGCGTTGAAATGTATTGATTTATTGCTTCTTTTGAAGAAGGGTCTTTTACGATTATAAGTTTAAATTGAACAAATTCCGGGGATACAAAAACCGGCGAAAGATAGATTTGAGGAATTTTTGTAGCAGTGTATTCTTTTATTAGTTGTGGAATAATCGCTTTCGCATAATGCTCAAACCCGCCATAAGATTCTATTGTTTTCAGGGCGGTAAATTTCTTGCTGATTATCCTGTTTGATATTATATTTTCAAGGGATTTTATTGGTTGGTGCCCCATTACTTCTATTCTATAAACCACTATCCCGTCGGAAGTAACATATTCTTTGTTATATTTTATGCTGTAATTAATCACTACGCTTTTTATTGCTTCAAGCGCTAACGCCAAAGAAAAATCCCTGTCAAAAGTCACTATAGTTATGCCGGTAACTTTTTCCTTGCCTACAAGATAATGAGTTACTTCTATTTGTGGTTTTCCCCCGGATTTTTTGACTTCCTGGACAAATTCATGATCTGTCAGGATAACGGATGCAAGATGTTCGGAACTTCTTTCGGATAAGTATTGTTCTTCCCTTGAATTAAAAAATTTGGTTACTGCTCCTGCCAAATCAGTGGTAAGCTTTCCCCATTCTTTAAGTAATTCCATTACTTCTTCAAATTTTTCTACTTTCTTGCTGCCTTGTGTGATTAATAAACGTTTGCGCCAACCTCTATAACATAATTTATACAATTTGCTTCGCAGTTCTTCTTCCTGATTTAAATATATTTGAAGTTGGTTGAAATCTTTTACGCTAATTCCGTATATCATTATTGCAAGTCTTTCTTCTTTATATGTAAGCGCAGTTCCCCAGGAAATTTCTATATTCCAGTCCATATCCGTAATAGCTCCTGCGGTGGCTTCGGCTAAACCAGCCCAATCCAGAGCTAAAACGCCAAAAAAGAAAGCGGTCGGGTATTTCTCGATTTGTTGTTCGGGAAACAATAAAGTTATTCGTTTTTCTTCTTCCCACTTTCTTAATAATTGTTCGGATATATTATTTAATATAGCTGTTGGTATTTCAGGCAGTATATTTTTAAAATCTATCGCTGTTCCTCCTGCGGCAGACAGGCATGCGGGATGTTCCATTTTTTCTTCTTTCATATTATTGGGTCATTGCATAAACTAATATATTTACTCCGAATTTAAAAGCTTCTTCTCTTTTTATCTCGGGGTCTTTATGAACGGATTCATCTGCCCATCCATCCGAAACATTTGTTTCATAAGTATATAATATAACAAGTTTTCTCTGGTAAAACATACCGTAGCATTTAGGCGTTTTTCCGTTATGTTTATGGATTTTGGGCAAATAAGTAAAATCATAAAAAGAATGATAAACAGGGTGGGAATAAGCTAATTCTTCAAATTCAAGAGAGGGAAACACTTTTTGGATTTCCTTCCTGAAGCTTGAGTCCAACCCGTAATCATCATCTACATAAAGAAATCCTCCGTTGATAAGATAAGTTTTTAAGTTTTCTATTTCTATGTTTGACAGTTTTATATTTCCGTGTCCCGTAAGGAATAAAAAGGGATATTCAAATATTGTATTATCCATTAAAGATACGACTGTTTCTTCGGGATTTGCTTTCAGGGTGGTTCTGGCGTTCAATTCTGCTGCCAGATTTTTCAATGACGACGGGTCATTATACCAGTCGCCGCCCTCGTACTTAACCCTTGCAAGGTTTAAGTTATAAGCAACAAGAAATCCAATAATAATAAACATTTAGTGTTACTTAATAATCTACCTATTTTTAAAGTCAACAAGTTTTTGTTAAAAGAGGAAAAGTTGGGTAAATGGAAGAACAGACAATTTAACTACAGGGGACATAGAGACAAGACATAGAATAGAAATATTCACCGCAGAGTCGCAAAGTTCGCAGAGAACAAAAAAAGTTGAAAGTAAGAAAACAACAGATAGAAAAGAGTTTAAAAAACAGAGAGGGCACAGAGAGGAAGTAAGAACAGAAAGTAAAAAACTAACAGAAAGGTTTGTTACCAACTATTGCATTGGTTATTAGTTTCTATCGCATAAGCACTATTTTTTCTCTTATTGTTTTTCCGTCGGTGGTTGACAATTTACAAAAATACACTCCGTTTTTTAATTTTATTCCTTTTTCATCTACTCCGTTCCACTTTATATTTGAACTGTTAATTTCTGATTGTGAGAAAGTTTTTACTATTCTGCCGGTTAAATCATAAATCTGTATTTTTTTGTTTTTATGGTCACTAACCTCTGAACACTTTATATTTGTTACTGTCGTAAATGGATTGGGACTTATTTTTAATTCCAAATTCCGCAACCCAAAATCCAAATTTGACTGTTCTTCTATCCCTACATTTCCAAAGGAATCTGTTTTTATAAGATAAATTCCTCCTCCATTAGATCCTGTTATAATATAACCGCCATCCGCAGTTTGTTCGACGCAACATCCCCCAAAACCTTTTGTCCAGAGAGTATCGCCCGAAGAATCTGTCTTAATTAGCAAGCTCCCTGCAATTATAAACCCTCCATCAAAAGTCTGCCGAACAGAATAACCGCTACCTTCGCCGAAAGTTTTTGTCCAGAGAGTATCGCCCAAAGAATCTGTCTTTAGAAGACAAATATCCGTATTGCTTGCTCCAATATCTTTATATCCTGTTAAAATATAACCGTTATCCGTGGTTCGTTGGAAGTCATAAATTCTTACCTGACACCCACCTACACTGTCAACAAATTTCTTTGCCCATAAGCTATCTCCTAATGAATCCGTTTTTAATAAAAAAGCTGAGGGTTTATCAGTTGTATCGTGTGCATATGTGACGAAACATGAGATATATCCTTTATCCGGGAGTTGCTGAGCGGCAGAAAAACCGACGTATCCTTTTTCTTGAATATCAGGATTATAGAAAGTTTTTTCCCATACGAGCGTCCCGAGAGAATCTATTTTATAAAGTATTGGGTCAAAAAGACCACCTGCTACAATATAGCCGTTATCAGTAGTTTGTCGAATAGAGTACATACAACCTTGAAAAGAATCATTAGAAAACTTTGTCCATAAAATGTCTCCCATTGAGTCTATTTTTGTTATAATTCCAAAGTTCTCCGAAGCAGACCCAAAACCCCCTAGTGTAATATAGCCACCATCCGTAGTTTGTCTCGCGCATTCACCATATACAGAACCAATTTGCCAAGCAGGATTATCGACAAATGCGTTCCATACGGTTTTCCCGAGAGAATCTGTTTTTATGAAAACTATATAGTCCCATAAACCACCCGAACACCGCCCTGTAATAATATATCCACCATCCTTAGTTTGTTGGACGAAATTGCCTTCACTTCCAGCAGCATAAGTCCGATTAAAAGTTATGGTTGCGTTAGAAACCAAGGGGATGCTAAATAAAAATATACTTATCGTTGCAATTAAAAGTCTTTTTATTTTCATCGTCTTACTTAAATATATTGTGTCCACATTAGTTTTCTGTCAACAAAAAGTTAGCTAAAAAAGAAATCCCGCCACAAAAGCACGAAAACACTAAAATATAATAAACTAAGAATTTTTAACCACAGAGAACACAGAGGGGACAAATAACACAGGGAATAAAACAAAGATAAAAAAACATAGAGAGCACAGAGAAAATAACTGAGTTCACAGAGAATAAACAGAAAGATTATCACGAAATACACGAAAGAAAAATAGAAAGTTTAGAAAAAAATAAAGGAGAGGGCTCTCAAACAGTAGGGAACGCATATCCTCCAAAAATAATGGCGGACAAGTATGCGTTCCCTACTAAGCAAGGGAATATTTCGATTGTTCTGAAAGAGTAGATATTACTTAGCGGTTACTGATGTGCGGAGTATTTTCTTAAAAAATCCCCGTGAAGAATAAGTAGGTTCGAGCATCATTTCGATTTTATACTCACCCGATTTTACCGGATTGCCGGAATTGTCTTTGCCATCCCATACTATATTATGTTCAAGAGCTTCTTCTGTATAATCACTTATGAAATTCCTTACAAGTTTATTATTTGAGTCGTATATTTTAGAAGTTATTTCTGCCGGTTCCGTTATGTATATTGATATGGTCACGCCTTTTTCTTTGCTGTCAAAAATTTTGGGATAGCAACCTTCTATAAATCCATCAACTCCAATCCAGTAGTAATCAATGGCTTCGCGGCTTACTATAAAAACCTGCCCGTATCGTCTCCAGATACCGATTCCTCTCGGGGCATCTTGCAGTTCAATTTTATCAAGGTATCTTAAAAGTCTGTCAAATTTATGAACACAGCGGTTTATCTTGTCGGTTACCCAGATATTTCCAATATAATCAATAGCTACGGACTTAAAATAAGCGCTGTCAAGCTTAAGGAGCTGGAATTCTGCTTTTGCCAATAGTTTCCCGTCAAGGTCAAATTTTTGTATTCTTCTTCCGTTATCATCAATCACGACAAGAAAATTATTTTTATGACGTGCCCAGTTTTCTTCTTCGTCTACAACGGCAATACCGGTAGGCAGAACCAATCCCGTTATTTCTTTTACGAACTTGCTGCTGTCGTTGAATATTTGTATTCTGTTGTTCCCTTTATCCGTGACCCATATTCTTTTATAAGAATCAATTGCTACGTCGTAAGGCTGGTCGAATTCGCCCTTATTCCCGCCAAAGTGTCCGATTGTCGTTACCCATCGCAAAGAATCGATATCGTCTTTTAGTCTTACTATACGGTTATTGCCTAGATCTGCGACATAGAGGTCTCCCTGTGGATTTACCGTTATTCCCCTGGGGTTCCAGAACTCGCCGGTTCCCGAGCCGAGTTTGCCGTAGGTTTTTATTTTTTTCAGGGCTACGTTATAAACTATTTGATTAGCCCAGGAGTTTGTGCAATAAACGTTAAGCTCGTCATCATCGTCTTCGGTTTTAGGATTATCGGAGGCGTCTAATTTACAGGTAGTAATACATTGAGGTTCCTGGAAAGAAATAGATTTTCCCAGTATCATTTTTAATTCAAATGGAGTTGCTCTGTTATAACCCATATTATGTACGAAGGGAGGTCTTGTGAGTGAAGTAGAAACGGTGTTAATCAATAAAATCAACCATTCCATAATTATAAAAATTAAGATTATTAAGGGATTTGTCAAGAAATTCGATTTTGCCGGAGGTTGATGAAGTAAAGGGAAAAAAATAGGTCCAATAGGACATATAAGACGGATAAGAAAGTGAGGATTTCAATAAAAGAACCCAGAGGATAAGAAGTAAAAACTATTATCACTCTGGGTTGTTGTGTTATTTGACTCTGCCTTTTAATTCTGAGCCAGTTCTGAATCTGACTACTCTTCTTGCAGGAATGTTAAGGGCTTTGCCATTCTGTGGATTTCTCCCCTTTCTGGCTG
>JAQTXJ010000107.1 GCA_028688815.1 bacterium
CGGGAAGGTCGCCGGTCCGAGTCCGGCCATGGGCTAATCTCCTCGAAAATACCTAAGAAATTTATATTTAGCAGAGCATCCCGCCACGGCGGGAAGGTCGCCGGTCCGAGTCCGGCCATGGGCTAATAATCCTCGAAAACACCTAAAAAATTTACATTTAGCAGAGCATCCCGCCACGGCGGGAAGGTCGCCGGTCCGAGTCCGGCCATGGGCTAATAATCCTCGAAAACACCTAAAAAATTTACATTTAGCAGAGCATCCCGCCACGGCGGGAAGGTCGTCGGTCCGAGTCCGGCCATGGGCTAATACTCCTTAATAAAATTATTTTTCTTCGTAGGGGCGACTCGCTGAGTCGCCTATTTTTATGTTGTTGGTTTAATTTAGATATTCAAAAACGCGCCTGAGAGGACTTGAACCTCCACACACGGCTTCGGAGGCCGTTACTCTATCCAATTGAGCTACAGGCGCATATTTTAACTCTCGAATAATTTATCCAACGCTGACGGCAGTTGAAAAAAATTCTCTATTGTTGCATCCGGTTCGACAATTTTTTCCCCTTTATAATTAATGGACGGCTTTAAATAAATCGCTTTCATCCCGGCATTTTTGGCTCCGAAAACATCATCTATCATCCTATCCCCTATATGAACGGCTTCCGAAGGACTTACTTTTAATTCTGACAACAACTTATTAAATATTTCCGGCGCCGGTTTGCCTACTCCAAAATAACAAGAAAATATTATTGAATCAAAATATTTAGCTATGTCGAATTTTTCTAAAAGCTTTTCTTCAGTATCTCCATGTTCGGTATTTGACAATAATCCGATTTTAATTTTTTTTGCTTTCAAACTATCTAATATTTCTATGGTTCCCGGTTGTAATGTTAAATCCATTGACTCTATTGACCCCGAATAAACTTCCGCAAGTTTCTTTTTTAATTCCCCGAAGATTGTTCCTTTGCTATTTATCTTAAGATTAGTTAAAATTAATTCTATTGTTTGTTCCGTGTTAAACTCTTTATTTGTTTTTGAACGGACATCGTCCAACTCTTTTCTAGAATCTTTTATAACGGATTGTATATTTCTTTCCTCTAATTCATAACCATACCCGGATAGAATAGCTTGAAAATCCTTTGCTCTTATATGTCTCATTTTAACAAGACTTTCCTTGTCAAAACATATAAGCGTGGACCAGCAATCGAAACTAACTAGTTTTAACATCCCTTATTAAGAATTTTCTTTACATACATTGCTCTGCGGTTATCTAATTCCGTGGAACTATTCGTATCGCCTGAAATCGTTTTAATATGGGCGGGTTTCACACATAATAACAATTCGTTTATCGTTTTTAAATCCACATCTTTAAGAATTTTCATAGCAATACCAAGCCTTACCGCAGACGAAAGATTTACGAATTCTTCTAACGATAAGAGATTGGCATTTTTAAGTATGCCGTAAGCCCGCCAGATTTTGTCTTCTACCTGTAATCTTGCCGTTTTAAATAATATGCCTCTTGCTTCTTTTTCGTATTCTATGACTTCCAGCGCCGTTTTTTCAAGACTTTCTATTATTTCTTCTTCTTTTCTCCCGAGCGTAGCGAGGTTGGAAATCTCAAAGAAATTCCCTTCTGTTTTTAGCCCTCCACCGCAACCTGTTTTCACGGCAAAACCAAGCTGGCTTAATTTATCCAGTACTTTTCTGAGTTTTTCCGAATGCACAAGTCCCGGCAAATGTAAACATATGGATGCTCTGAGCGCTGTTCCGATATTCGTTGGAGAAGCAGTAAGATAACCAAACTGTGAGGAAAAAGAATACGGGAGCAAATCCGCAATAAAATTGTCTACTTTATTTATTTCTTTGTATGCAAGTCCCAGATTTAACCCCGATATTATATGTTGAATTTTAATATGGTCTTCGTCGTTGATTACTACGGAAAAACTTTCTTTGTCCCATAATCCCAACCCTTTACCTTCCATATTTTTTAAAAATTCGGGTCCTGCAATATGCCGTTCTACCAATCTTTCCCTATCCAGAGGAGATAATTTGTCCAGCAAAAAAGTCGGATACTGAAACCGTTCGGCTATAAAGTTGAAAATTTTTGTCTTTTCTGATGGAGTTGCTCTATCGGGGAACTTGAATTGCTGTAAATTTCTTGTTAATTTTATTTTTGATGAAAGAACAAAGTCCGAATAATTACCAACAGCGTTCGTCCATATCGGAGGCGCAAACATCAACTCGTTATCCTTTTTCATTCTATATCCAATCTTTTAATCTCGTCTCTTATGAGAGCTGCTTTTTCGTAGTTCTCTTTTGATATGGATTCTTTCAGTTGTTCCTTGAAAATAGTATGTAACATTTTAATTTCCGAATTCGATTTTTTGGGCAAAGATGTTTTTGAGGTTTTCATCTTTTTGCCGATGTGTTCTATACTGCCATGAATGTGTCTCAACAATGGAATTAAAATTGCCGCAAAATCAATATAACAATTTGGGCATCCTAACCTGGAAGTTTCACGAAAATTATCTATAGTCAATCCGCACTTTGTGCATTTAATATTATCTACCTCCGGAGTATGCGGGATTAAAGGTAACAATTCCTTTAATTTTATACCTTCCGGTGATATAAGCCCCCTCTTGACTGCGCAAGTTTCACACAAATGAAGGTCAGTCTTAGTATTGTTTATAACAACCGCCCAATGTATGACGGCAACTTCCTTATGACATAAATCGCAGAGCATTATGAGAGTGTAAAGTTAAATTTTGAAAATGTAAAGTATAAAAATTATATTTGTCTTAATTTGCCGGATTCTAAAGTAAACACCCTTGTTCCTAACTTTGCAATCGCTTCTTTGTGAGTGGAAATTACAAACGTTACCTGGTGTTCACGGTTGAGTTTAGCAAATAATTTGTGGAGTTCTTCGCTTGTTTCCGTATCAAGATTCCCCGTCGGTTCATCCGCGAGAACGATGCTGGGCGTATTGACCAATGCTCTTGCTATGCCTACACGCTGTCGTTCTCCACCGGATAGTTTTGCAGGGATACGAGCTTCTTTCCCCTCAAGCCCGACATTTTTAAGCAACTCCAGATAAAACGATTCTTTTTGTAAAGTATTCCCGAGCATTGATGCCAATTTTAAGTTCTCGATAGCGGTAAACTCCGGCAATAATTGGTGAAACTGAAAAACAAAACCTATTTTTTGGTTTCTTATTTTTGATAATTCTATATCCGTATGCGCAAAAATATCAATTCCGTCAAGCAAAACTTTGCCTGAACTCGGCTTGTCAAGACCGCCGAGAATGTTTATCAAAGTCGTCTTTCCCGAACCCGATGGTCCCATAATCACAATCATCTCGGCAGTTGCTACCTCGAGATTTAGTTCTTTCAGGACTTCTATTTCTTTTCCTTCTTTATAATTTTTGGAAATATTTATTGCGCTTAGAATTTCATTCATATCTTATGGCATCGGCGGGTAAAAGTTTTGCCGCCTTTGTTGCCGGGTAAAGTGATGTGATAAACGATATAAAAATCGCCCCGAAACTAACAACAATAAAATCTATTAACCTCATATAAACGGGAAGCGTATCCACTCCATAAACACCGGGTGGGAGCTCAATAATTTTAAACTTACCAAGAAAATATGAAACTAAAAATCCCATTATAACACCGATTACGGTACCCGTTGTCCCTATTAAAACGCCCTCTAACATAAAAATCCTTTTTATCATTCCTGCGCTTGCGCCCATAGCTCTTAAGACTCCGATTTCCCTTGTCTTTTGTATAATAAGCATTATCAGAGTCACGCAAATACCAAAACACGCAACTATAGTAATCAACAGAAGCACCAGAAACATTGTCACTTTTTCTATTTTTAGCGCGGCAAATAAATTCGTATTCATTTCTATCCAATGAGTAGCATAATAAGGGAACCCTATTCCCGTATTGATTCTTTTAGCTATCTCGGGCGCTTTATATATGTTATGGAGTTCAATTTCTATTCCCGTTATCTGGTCTCCGATTTCAAAAAACTTCTGCGTTTCTTCCAATGGCATATAAGCAAGAGCAGAATTATATTCATATAATCCACCCTCAAATATACCCGAAACTACATACCGTTTTGTTTTTATTCTGGAACTGTTTGCCGCTATGCTGAACAAAGTAACGCTGTCTCCTATCGTTGTCGATAAAGAAGCCGCAAGAATACTTCCAAGGATTAAGCCGTCCCTTTCGCCGGTAAGATTCGGAATTTTTTCCGTTTTATCTACTCCCCTAATCATAGCGCCTTCCTGTTCATCCGCGTTTCTCAGTATCCCTTTTTCCGATATGAAAGGCTCAACTGTTTTTATGCCTTCCATCTTTTTTATTTTAGATATTATTGCTTTGTATCCCGGGATTAATTCGTGGTGAAACCGCATCACTACTACGTGTGGTGTTGAAGTAAGTATCCTATCTTTTAAGCTTTTGTGAAAACCGTTTTCTATCGGAATTGCTATAAGCATCGCACCTACGCCAAGGGCAACACCGCCAATCGAAATGCTAGATATTATTTTCCTGAATGCCCCGCCCGACCGTGTAATATGCCGTCGTGCAATAAAAAATTCAGTTTTCATAGTTAATTTTTTAATCCGTTATTTTTCCGTGATAATCTTGTGCAAATCTTGTGGTTATATTCTTTAATCTTTGCTTTTTTCGTTAAGGTCGTTTTGTGGCACATCTCCCTTATCTGTCTTCATATGCGGGAACAACAATACATCTTTTATGGAATGCGAATTCGTAAAAAACATCGTTATCCTATCTATTCCCAAACCCAACCCGCCCGTCGGCGGCATCCCGTAACTCATCGCTTCTATGAAATCTTCATCCGTAGGCTGGGCTTCAAAATCCCCTTTCTCCCTGAAACCGCTTTGCGCAGTAAATCTTTTCAACTGCTCTAACGGGTCATTCAACTCGGAAAATGCGTTCCCGATTTCTATTCCCGCAATAAACGGTTCGAACCGCTCAACCAATGTCGGGTCTGTTCTGTGTTCCTTTGCGAGCGGAGAAATATCTTTCGGATAATCAATTATAAAAGTCGGGTTTATAAGTTTCGGCTCAACGAATTCATCAAAAAAGGCTTCGAGTAATTTGCCTCGATGATAGTCTTTGGAAATGGTTATTCCTTTTTCCGTTGCCAATTTGGCAAGTTCTTCCTTTGTGCTGTTTTTCAAATCAAACCCCGAGTATTCTTTAATCGCGTCAAAGAAAGCTATCTTTTTCCAGGGGAGACTAAAGTTTATAACCTGTCCCTGGTATTCTATTTCTTTGCCTTCGGATAATGTTTTGAATAATTCTTCGACCAAATTCATCATATCGTTATAATCGGCGTAAGCCTGGTATAGTTCTAATTGAGTAAATTCCGGGTTATGCGACCTGTCCATACCTTCGTTCCGGAAATCCTTTCCGAATTCATAAACTTTATCGAACCCTCCTATGACCAGTCGTTTAAGGTAAAGTTCATCGGAAATTCTTAAATACACTTCCTGTCCGAGCGCATTATAAACCGTTTTAAAAGGCTCTGCAAAACCGCCTCCGTAAACGGGTTGGAGCACAGGAGTTTCGACTTCAACAAATCCCTTTTTGTTTAGAAACTCACGAATGTTATACATTAATTTAGCTCTCGTATGAAAGACCTCTTTAACTTCGTGGTTCATAATGAGGTCTAAATGTCGTTTGCGGTAACGCATTTCTATATCCTGGATACCGTGCCATTTTTCGGGAAGCGGATGCAAAGACTTTGCAAGGAAAGAAAAATCGCTGACGACTATGGTTATTTCTTTGGTATGCGTTTCGAATATCTGTCCGGTTACGCCTATGAAATCGCCTATATCGAGAAGTTGGAGTAATTCGTATTTTTCGCCCAACGTATCCGCTTTGAAGTATATTTGGATTTTTCCTGTTCCGTCAAGGATGTTGCCGAAACTTGATTTTCCGTGTCCGCGGATTGCCATAAGTCTGCCGGCGGATGTTACTACTGTTCCCTGGGCTATAAGTCCCGCGGGGTCTTTTCTGATATCGGTGACGGTATGACTTATTTCAAATTTGTAAGGATAAGGATTTATATTTCGCGCTCTCAAGTCCTCAAGTTTCTTAATCCTTACCAGTTCTTGTTCTGTGTTAAACATGTTGATTATACACCTTACTAATCCGCCTTAGGTGGATTAGCTTAGTTGTAATTATACCAATAATCTCCTATAATTCCGTTTCCACTTCTGCCTCTGGCAGAAAGTGGATTTCTTTAAGCATTATTGGTGTAATCTATATTCTATTTGCCTTACTGTCAAGGTAAAAATCTGACAGTGTAGACAACGGGATAACCGACCTACCCACTTGTTATCTAAGAGTTTGGTCAAGTGACCAAACCTCTCCACTTTTTTTTCTTTTCTCTGCGAACTCTGCGACTCTGCGGTGAATGTTTTCGTTATCTCTTCTTCTCCATCTCCACATTCAAACTGAAATCTATCGCTTTTGCGGAGTGGGTAATTGCGCCGACGGAAATATAATCCACTCCCGTTTTTGCTATATCGTAAACATTCTCGAG
>JAQTXJ010000108.1 GCA_028688815.1 bacterium
TACTTTCCTTGTTAACGTCGTCGAAAAAAATATCACGGCAAGCAGGATTTATACTTTAAGAAATCATAAAGTATTGGAAGTCGTAAAACCTTTTATTATAGATGGAGTGTCGTTTGGGGTGTTCAGGGTTGGACTTTCACTTGCCCAGTATAACCAGATAGCGGACGAAAACAAGAAACACATAATCTTACTTATCGCCGTAATATTTTTCTTGGGCGCCATCGTAATGAACCTGATTGGTTTAACCCAGCATTACACGACACTTGATAAATCTTACAGTGAGATACAAAGTCTTACGGGAAGCATTCTTGAAAGCATAGGGAATGCCGTTGTTGCAGTGGACAGCAAGAAAAAGATAACCGTATTCAACCAGAGCGCGGAGAAGTTATTTTCGATTTCCCGCTCAGCGATAATCGGGAAAGAATATAAATCCGTTTTCCCGAACGATGAATGTTTTATAGACCTTACTCTGGAAAAAGGACGAACCATACAGGATATGACAAAGACTTATACAAATTTAAAAGGACATTCGCTTATCTTATCCATAAACACGAGTACGATTTTCAATAAAGAAAATAAAATTGAAGGGGCGGTAGGAGTGTCGAGAGACATCACAGAAATGAAAAAGATGGAAGAAAACCTGAAAGAAAAAGAAAGGCTTTCTGCGCTTGGGGAACTTGCCGCCGGGGTTGCGCATGAAATCAGAAACCCGCTTAATGCCATAGGAATAACGGCACAGAGAATCGAGCAGGAGTTCGAACCGAAAGAAAATGATAAAGAATTCAAGGAATTTATAAACATAATAAAGAATGCGATTGCGTCCCTGAACAACACGGTGGAAGAATTTTTGAACCTTGCCAGACCTATGACGCTGAGCTTAAAAGAAGAAGACATTAATAAAGTTCTGGATGATGTTATTTCGTTAATTCAAAACGAAACAAGAGAAAAAGGAATCGTCATAACGAAGAAATTCAACGAGATGCGTCCTATGGAAATTGACGTAGAAAAGTTAAGGAGAGCAATTTTCAACATAGCATTAAACGGTATTCAGGCGATGAGTTCGGGAGGAGAGTTATTCTTCGGAACGGAACTTTACGACAAGAACTGTAAGATTACAATCAAGGATACGGGTTGTGGAATTCCGAAAGAAGCGTTAAAGAAAATATTCATACCTTACTTTTCCAAGAAGGCAAAAGGGACAGGGCTGGGTTTGTCAATTACGCATCAACTTATTACGGCACATAAAGGAAGAATAGAAGTAGAAAGTATTGAAGGCGTAGGTACGACTTTTACGATAATCCTGCCGTATAAGTAATACTACTATCTTCAAACTTTACATATTCTTTTTCATTAATACAAATTGTAGTGAACGAGAAACTTTACCAGCTTTCATATGGACGAAATAGACTCCGTTAGGACAAAGTTTTCCTGATAAATTCCTGCCGTCCCAAACGCTCTTATATACCCCAGCTTCACTTTGCTTGTTAACAAGAGTCTTCACTTTTTGCCCTGTCAGGTTATAGATATTAATTTCTATGTCGCCTTTCTTTGGAAGTGTATACATAAAAATATGCTCGTAACAGGAAGGGTTTGTTCCCGTTAACATAAGCTTGTAATCGTTAGCCGTAATCTTTTTCTCCTCCGCACCTGCAGGTGAAATCGTAAGAATAGCCCATAGGTCTTTATTGTTGAAACTCACTGACGTGTCGGTTCCGTAAAAACTATCCTTCTCCACATAAACGGTAAAAGGAGCATAATAAATATCCTTTGTCGTACCGGCATCTCCGTATTTTAATAATTCTATCAATTCATGGTCAATACGTCCATAAGCATTCGTAACCCCGGATACACTGTCGCCGTTCGTGTTTTTAATTACTATGTTTGCGCTCTCAACAGGAGTCCCGCTGGGAGATATGACTTTTATATGAAGAGTATGGAAAAGACTAAGACTGTCTCCTTGACCAAGTTGAACCTTTTGAGTGTCAAAAATACAATCCACGAGTTTCACATTTCCCCTGCGAACCTTGATGTCTATGCCGCAGTCTTCAATAGTTATGCGTTTTAAAACCGGTGAAGCAGTATCAATTAAAATTCCACATCCGGCACTGTCAACATAACAATACTCAATACAGGGACTACATTTTGTAATTTTTATCCCGGTATTGCGCGCTTTGTGAATCCAGGACTTACTTAGTGTGGCGTTGTCAGAACGGGTTTCAAAAGCTCCATTGTCAGCCATACTGCCGGCGGATGCATCGTAAAGGTATAAATAATTTGCGGTTAATGTCCCGCCGGAATCTACGCGCACACCATAGGAAACGCTGGGATTTGCAGTATCCGGATACAGGGAAACACGATCTAAAGACCCACCGCCACCCCATTTGGAAATGTGGAAATTATAATTGCCATGCATAAAAATTATGGAGTTAGATATTGTATGGTTTCCCCAGAGACTTAACCCATAGTAGTTTTCTACTGCACGGTAATTCCAGTTTGTTGAGGGATAACCATTCCTATATTCCTGGTGTACCATTGCCCCGTTTATAATTTTGGCGGTATCGCCAATAGTATCGTTCCCGATCACGTACACAGGTCTGCCGTCTATACCGGTCGAATCATCAAAATATTCGCTATCTACAAGCCCTAAATATACCATTACAGAATCATGAGGCGGAATACGAACAGGATTTGGGTCAATAAAAACTACCCACTGTGGCCCCGGAGAATCAACGCTTATAATAACTTTTACGGTATCATTGGAGGTAGAATCAGGATGTCCTACCCAAAAAGGAAATTTATAAAGGGTATCTTTCTCGATTGGAACAGTTTGTGTAATGGATGGTATATAAAGGGTCGTATTGAGGTAACCAGTCCGATAACCTTTCGTTAAAATCATGAGTTTCCTTAAAACCAAATGCAACTGTATCCCCGGGACATAAAAAAACAAAACTATCGGTGTAACAATCACACCACCCCAACCAGAACCCATATCCGGCCAACGAAACTTTAAGCTGAAAACTGTCTATGCATTCAGTTCCGGTGTTAGTAACCGTTATAAATTTCCTTGCAGGCTTACCTCTGCCGGCATCTGTCGGTGTCCACCAAAAATTGACAACCTCAATTTTACCAAAACCATACGAAACCGATGAAAAAAATATCGTTAAAACTAAAATATAAAAAAACTTTAACCGATTCATCCTACCTCCTTTTATTTTGAATTTGTTAATTTTTATAATACCCTTATTAGTATTACGGTGATTTAAATATATGGTCTTGTCAAGTCAAAAATGATAAAAGATCATTTGGAGACAGCAGATATAGCGTGCCCCCTACGAAGAACGAACTCCAACTAAACAAAACGGGGGCATTTATTTAACGGATTTATTCTAAGGGAACAATAAGAGTTGTATGCCCATAGTATGAGCTTTTTCGTTATTCTCATACGGATAATAGAAATTAAGATTTTCAGATGTCCATGCAATATCAATTCTACCTTTTTCATTTGGAAGATAAATTCCAAACCCTAAACTATAATAATCGTCCGTAACCGCATTTATTATTTTATACCAATACCCGCCTCTTAAAGCGCAGTATTTAAGAAATTTCGTTTCCAGCCCACAGTTTATTCCTGTTGTAGAGTACCAGGTGTCTATATCCTTTTTTTCCCTTGTATTATGTAGTTCCAATCCTATTTGTGTTGTTTTGATTTTATAACCTATTCCAATTCCTGCAGTAAAAATACTGGCAGAATAATGTTCCTGTATCCCCAAAAATTTATATGTTTTATAGTTTTGCCAGCCGAGTTCAAAGTTTACGGGTATGTCATCATTTCTTATCTCTTTTAGGTAGATTCCGTAACAATTAGATGTATTTTCAACAAAACTTTTTTGACCGGGAAGAAAATAAGCATCCAGCCCTAATCCAAGCTTATTATAATTCCATATACCCTGTGCTTTTAATTCGTAGTTAGTTTGGTCTACAGTTTGGCGTGTCTCGTTAATAATATTTAATTGCATTCCGAGTTCAAGGTTTTTGAGTTTTTTAACGCTGATTCCATTTTTCCATACAAGATGAGAATAATCCATATCCAAATCCCTATACAAGAGATGTAGAGAGGGGTTCTCTATTTTCAAATATTCTAATCCTGTTCCGAAAGAATATCCGGGAAATAATTGGAAGGCACAGTGAAAATCTCCTAATAATTCGGTAGGCGTTAGATTTATTTCATTCCCCATATCATCTGTCCCTTCAATAATTGGAATATAATTCTGTTTTTTAAAACCTATAGAGAAAGCTTTCTTTTTATCCTTAAATGTTCCCCTGATAATACCAATTTTTGCGGCTTCTGATAGGTCCTTCCAGCTTGTTGTGTCCCGATAGGAATAGTCCCCTAACCCTTTAACAGTGGAGCGATTGCTATCGTCTTCTATAAGCCCTGCGAGATTATTACTAAAATCATACAGGTTAAATTCATTAAATTCATCCTGTTGAATTAAGTTCAAGTTTCCCATTCCTATAATTCTTAAAGAGGGGGTTTCTAACGGAGTATTTCTGCAATACGGTCTATCAAACTCGGCATCTTCATCCCATACATCTGCACAAACACAAGTCAATAATAAACTGTTAATTAGTAAACTAGTTATTAATTTTTTCATAACTACAAGGTATAAGAAAGTTCTACCCTTGAATAACTAAAAGACCCCTTTAAAGAAAAAGAATTATCAATTTGACTTCTATGTTCATATAAATATTGCAATGAGACTTTTCGATAAAAATTCCATCCCAGTCCCATTGTAAAACTTTCAATGGGAAAAGCAAAAGCAAATCTTTCCATCTTGTATCCTCCACGAACGGATATATTTTTTATAGAATATTCTATCCCGCCTCGGATTTCTATGGGATGCCATAGAAGAGTATCTTCTTCAAAATAACATTCCATAGCGTTTTTATAAAACTCAATGCCCAGGATAATATTGTTAAAAGAGTGGCTTATCCCGCCACCAAAACCATTTCCTTTTGCAGGATAATAATAGTATTGCCAGAAAGATAAAGGTTGGAATTCCCAATAATTTGCATTTTTAAGAGTAAGCCATATATTGGTTTCTTTCAATTTATATAACCCATACAAGGTAAAGTTTTTCATCCCATCCCATAAAACGGTATCTTCTTTCTGGAAATTTTGCATTTCATTATCCAATCCAATTTTATATGTTATCCCCATTTTTATTTGTTTATTGAGATTAAAAATGGCACCTGTGTTTAAAAAATTAGTTTTCTGAGAAGAATATCGATCGTAATACGTGGAAAAGAGGGTAGACTGTCTAAAATCTATGTCGCTTCCTATTGTGAAATATTTATTGGCTAAAATTTCTATACCGGCCAAGAGATGTCTTTTCTTAGGATCACCATAGGATAAAATATCTTCTGAAGGAGAATGCGGCGGTATCGTTAACCACTCTGAATATTTGTAAGAACCGCCGATTAATATGTTCTTAAACTTAATTGATAAAGATAAGTTTCTTTTTGTTTTTCCAACCGAATCCATAAAAATAAGATAACCTTCATAGTACTCATTGTCCCAGATAGGAGAATCACCGGTCTGGAGAAAAGCTTCTGCCGCTATAAATTTGTTTTTTATATTAATTTGTGCCGCAAGATTGTTGCGCGTATAATATGCCTTACCATCTAATTGTTCACCGGAGTTGCCGTGTTCCCCTTGAACCATTAGAGTCGGCAGTTTGGTTTTATATTCTAAAAGACCGGCAGGGTTATTAGTAAGTTCATACAGGTTGAATTTGTATGTTATCCCGGGAATAAAACTTAAATCTCCCATTGCTTTCGTTCTTAACGAAGGGACGGAGAAGCCGTCCGATTGTTGAAATACGGAATTGCTGACAAACAAAATCAATAAATACGATAACATAAGGGATGTATTTTAACTTTAGGTGTTATGTTGTCAACTAAATAAATAATTGTTCGGAACGGACAGACCCACAGGTCTGACCCTACAAGAACAAAAATATGAAAACGGGGTAGAGTGGAAATGAGATTCTTCTCCCGATAACTTGCCTGACGGCAGTCAGGAATCGGGATCAGAATGCCCAGCAAAGCTGGATAAGTTGGAGCCCAGCAGGATAGGCATCTCTAAGAACTAAAGTTCTAAGAGCTTTCTATAATGCTCCTACGTCGCAAACTCCAACTAAACAAAATAGGAGAAACAGAAAACAGACGCAAGGCTCCCGCCATAGCGGGATAAATTCTGCCTTGCCCTACGAACGGAGAACAAAAAAGAATGGATTCCCGTCACCGCCAAGGCGAGATCTCCGACTTTCGCGGGAATGACAAACAGGGGCACAGACCTACCCGTTATTATAGATTTAAAGAAAATTACTTGATTTTTATTAAAGCTAATACATAATAGAACAAATAAAAATTCTTGTGGTAGAAGACGACAATGTCCAGAGGGATTTGTTAGT
>JAQTXJ010000109.1 GCA_028688815.1 bacterium
TAAATTCAAAATTTATATAGAGTTCCGCTTTTTTAAATTCTTCGGGCAGGGGTGGCAATTTTCTTGTAGCATAAAGCGCTCCAAGCGCTGCCTGGTCAAAATAATAATTACCCGAGGGGGTTGTCAGTTTTATCCTATCAATTTCTCCATCCCGTTTAATTACAAAAGAAACTACCGCAGAGATTTTACCGCTTTCTCCTTCATAAGGATTCCGAAAGTTTTCAATTATTTTTGTCATCATAGTTTCAAGATAATAAGAATACTTAAAATCTCCCTGAGTAGAAATATTCCCGAATTTTCCCTTATAACCGAATCCGGATTTTGAACCTTTTGTTTTTTCGGATTTTTCAGATTTTTTAGAGTCTTTTTTCCCTGTTTTTATGGCATCCTCTGCCGAATTTTCTGTTTTTTCCGTAAATGCCGTAGATACTGTTTGTCCCGGCAAAGACATTATGCTAACCTGATACGCACTCACAGGATAATCAGGCTTTTCTTTTTGGAACAATGCAAATAAAGGAACTACACCAAGGACAACAATGTGTAAGCTGAAAGATAATAACAATGCATTTTTCATTTTGCGCTTTTGGTGCGCTCTAATTCCGCAGCAAGCCCAAGATTCTCGACACCTGCTAATTTTATTTTTCCAACAATATCAATAACAGTCCCGTAAGGCACTTCTTTGTCAGACTTCAGGTAAACTGCTTTACCGGGCTGTGAGGACATAAAAGTTTTAAATTTATCCCCAAAATCCGCTAAAGACACTTTTTTATCATCAATAAATATTTCCTTGTTTTTATTGATTGTAACCATTATGCTTTCTTTTTCTGTGATTTTAGCCGCTGAAGTTTTGGGTAATGAAACATCCATACCCGCTTTCAATAATGGAGCCGATACAATAAATATAATTAGTAATGTTAAACTTACGTCCGTAAGCGAGGTGATATTTATTTCCGCCATCATTGTCTTTGCTCTTCTCATAATGATAGCTTTATTTCGTTGATTAACTCTTTTTCAAATACTTCTAACTCATCAATAAATTTATTTGCCCTGTTTAGGAGATAATTATAAAATGCCACCGCTGGTATAGCCACACACAATCCTGCCACAGTAGTAACAAGCGCTTCTGCCATTCCCGGAGCCACAACATTTATGTGCGCGGACCCAAATGTTTTTATATCCATAAATGCATCCAGTATTCCCCAGACTGTTCCAAGCAACCCAAGGAAAGGGCTTATAACTACAGTAGTAGCAAGAAAAATCAATTGGCTCTCGATTTTATGTTTTTCTTTTACCAGACTATGTTCCATAGCCGAAAAGCTCATTGTTTCTTTGATATTCTTATTTACATCTTCACTCATGCCACTAATTGGCCTGTAAGCAGAATCAAAAATTCTAGACAAAGGGCAATCAAATTCGGTATTCATTTTATAAAATTCGCTTAGTGAATTTTTTTTATGAAAAGCCAATAAAAATTTATCATTCCGAATAGATATTTTTTTAAACTCTTTAATTTTATATATAAATATAGCTATTGCTATAACTGAAATTATAAAAAGTATAATCATTATAGATTTGCCTGCCCATCCGGAAGCAAGGGCTGCGCCACCTATATTCCATTTTGATAAAATGTTAGACATAATTTTTGATTATTTCTTTTTGGTTGTATCTGCAAGCATTTCTTTTGCAAGTTTTGCTTCAGCAGAATTAGGATATATATCCGTTAATTTTTTTAAATATTCTTTTGCCGTTAAAGTGTCATTTGTAGTTTTCGAAATACTAATAATTTTATATAACGCAACAGGAACTTTTTTGCTAAACGGATAATTTAAAGTTATGTTTTTAAAAGCTTGCAAAGAAGATGGGTAATCTTCCAATGCATAATAACACTCTCCAAGCCAATATTGGGCATTATCTGCATCAGAAAAATCGGATAAAAATTTCCTGAACCCATTAATTGCAAGTTCATAATTTCCTTTAGTAAAATCCGTATACGCTATATTGTAGATTTCTGAACTGCTTTTCCTTGTCGTATCATTCACATTAGGTGTTTTCTTTTTATAAAGTTCTTGCAACTCGTTAATTCTATTTTCTATTTTTTCTGTTCTGTCTCCTAATTCAGACAATTTCGTCCCTATGTCAGCCCTCGTAGAAGAAATAGCGTTTATTTCTTCTTTTGATAAACTATCTACTTTTCCCTCTATTCTTTTGGTACTATTATCAATATCGTTTATCTGTTTTTTAGTTTTTTGTACGGAATTATGAACTGCACAGCCACTAAATAAAAACACTACCAAAACCAATAATACATTACTTGTTTTTCTCATAATCTAAAAAAGAGTGCGGCTGAAACTATAAAACTTCCTACTACTTAAAATAGTAAAAATTTTTTATCGACAGCCGCACTATAGTCTTAAATAATAATTATTTCACCTTAAAATCTGCTCTTCTGTTCTGAACTCTTGCAGCTTCCGTATGTGCCGGGTCAACAGGTTTTTCTTCGCCATAACTGATAGTTGAAAGTCTCTCGGCATTAACTCCAAGCTTCACAAGATAATCTTTTGCCGCATTAGCTCTCTTTTCTCCAAGTGCCATATTATATTCGTTAGTTCCTATATCACAGGTATTCCCTTCTATAAGAACGCTAACATTTGGGTACACAGCAAAAACTTTTGCATTCGCTTCAAGAATTTTTCCATCATCTGCTCTTACGACATATTTATTGAAGTCAAAATGTACAGTTTGCAGTTTTCCCTGTATGGCTTCAGAACTCGGCATGGTATCTACCGGAGCTGGTGCTACAACTACTGGTTCGGGCAATTTTTCCTCTACCTTTGCCACCTTTTTCGGCTGACAACCCATTACTACAAAGAAAGCAACCACAACAAGCAATAATTTTTTACTCATATTTCACCTCCTATTCTAAAGACTTTAATAAATAACTCCTTTTTGTCAATAAATTTTTGAGCTATATGTTTTATTATCTGTAAAAGTCCATATTTTGAAATATTTATGTATATTTACAACTAAATAATTTTTTACGGATTTATTTTTATAAAAGTTCCTGCTATTGACATTAGTGCCGCCAAAAACATTACCATTGGATACCCCAATATTCCCGCCAGTCCACCAATTAAAGGCCCTACGATACCGGCTAAACCGGTAAGAGAATTAAATATCCCTGCCACGCTTGAATGTTCTTCGTTATGTTCCATTAAATATTTTAAACACCCAAGGTAAAGACACGACCATGAGAACGCCAGAAGTAGTTGAAAAGGTAAAATTTGCTTATACGTATGACATAAACCAAAAGCAATAAAAGTAGCAATCGAAAAATACAGTCCCATTTGAATCAATTTAGTACTTTTAACTTTCCCCAAGTATAACATAAAGAAAAATTGTCCCAGAGAATTAAGTCCATAAATTATTCCTATCCATAACTTATTCGCTCCAAGTTGCGCTAAAAACAATGGAAATATTGTCCAAATCCCAAAAGCTCCGGAATGTCTTAAAAAGAAAGACAAATAGATTCGCCAATTTTTTTTAAAAAGCGCTTTATCAAAAAACGGTTGTTTAATCCGAACATTTTCCTGTTTTAAGAAAAGCAATGCAACAAAAAAAGACACAAAGAAACATATAGCCGAGAATAAAAAAAGATTTTTATATACTGCGATAACCCCTGCCACAATAGAACCTACAGTCCACCCTAACGAACCGGATGCAGTAAAAGCTCCAATATTAGTATTCCTTCTGTAAACAGCTGCTAATATGGCAGCAGGAAACATGCCAATAGCAAAACCTGCTAAACATCTAATGAGAAAAAGTGAAGTAATATTAAAAATAAATCTATGAGAGAAAAACACAACGGCAGAAAAGAAAAGTCCGATTAAAATAAATACTTTGCCTCCTTTTAAATCTGCAAGGCGACCAAACAAAGCAGAAGATAAAAAAAGCATACCGTTATAAGCCGCAACTAATGCTCCAATCGTCGCAGAATTTGCACCACAATCTTTGGCAATTAACGGAATAAAAATAAGAACACTCACAAATGCTACATTTGTCGCAAATTGTATAAAATAAAAAGTTGCCAAATCCTTCCCCCTAAAATTAAAATAATAACTATTACAAAAAAGAGTATAGTCAAGCTTTGCTTAAAAAATACGTGAAGCTTTTTAATTACTATTATTTGACAATTTTAGGAACAGATTAAAAAAGTGAGCAAACCTCTTGACTTTTAATTTTAAAGTATTATATAGTAAGATAATAGGATAATGGACAATAAAGTCGTGATAATAAAAATTCTTGAATATAGATTTTCTTAATTAAATAAAAAATGTTTTTTATTATTGGGGTCGTTTTAATTTTGGGAGTAGTTATGGGTGGATTCGCCCTTTCGGGTGGAAATATTAGTATTTTGATTCAACCCATAGAAGTAGGTATGGTATTTGGTATTGCCCTGGGAGCTTCTTTGATTGCCAACCCTCCCAAAGTAGTATTTGGTTCTTTTAAGGCTCTAATTGCTGCCGTTAAATCAAAAGGTTATACAAAGAAAGATTATGCAGAAGTGCTAATATTACTATATCAATTAGTTTCAAAAATAAAAAGAAACGGGCCTTTATCTGTTGAAGCTGATGTTAACTCTCCAACTAATAGCGAAATATTCAAAAAATATGGCAGTAATTTTCTCAAAAATCATCATTTTGTTACTTTTCTTTGTGATAATCTTAAAGTTATTGTAAGCGGCAGCATAACGGCAAATGACTTAGAAACTTTGATGGATAACGAAATCGAAGCTTTCCATGAGGAATCTATGCTTATATCGCACAGTGTAGCCAGAACATCGGACGCTATGCCCGGATTAGGGTTAGTAGCAGCAGTATTAGGCGTAGTTCTAACTATGGGAAAAATAGACCAACCGGCTGAAGTTATCGGCGAAAGCATTGCCGCAGCACTATTAGGGACTTTTGTAGGCATATTAATGTGTTATGGTTTTATCGGTCCATTTGCTACAAATCTTGAGTATAAAGCCAATGATGATATTGTATATCTTAAAATTATCAAAACTGCATTATTGGCATTAATAAACGGCGCTTCTTCTATGATGGTAATGGAACACGCCAGAAGAGTTATTCCCAGTGACAATAAGCCCACTTTTGAGGAGTTGGATCGTATGCGAAACCCAATAGAGAAGGGTGGCGCTGCATCTAAACCCCCGCCTAAATGAGCCAACAACTCCCGCCAATCATAGTAAAAAAAGTTAAAAAAGTTGTTAGTAGTTCTGCGCACGGAGGGTCATGGAAAATCGCTTATGCCGATTTTATGACTACTTTGATGACTTTTTTTTTAGTTATGTGGCTTATTACTATGGCTTTGTCTCAAGGTAAAAGACAAGACCTTGTTGAATACTTTAAAACCTATAATATCTTTCTTACGACTAATGCTTATAAAGAAAGCACTTGGATTCAAAAGGATTCAGTTGCAGAGACTCCTCAAAAAACCATTGATTTTGAAGGTTTAAAAAAAGAATTGAATGCTACTATAGAAACAAGATTATCCGATTTTAAAAAAAACATAAGTATTAACGAAGAAAAAACTACCGGGTTAAGAATAGATATTAGTGACCCTGAAGGGAATTATATATTCTTGTTAGGAAAACCTGATTTATTGCCCAGTGGTAAAAAAATATTAAAAGAGATGTGTAATGTTCTTAAAGAAATTGATACTAAAATTGCGGTAGAAGGGCATACAGATGCATACCAATACCCCACAAGTACATATACTAACTGGGAACTTTCTACAGAAAGAGCTTCTTCGGCAAGAAAAGAACTTGAACTTGATGGCATAGGACCTGAACGTATCGCGATGGTAACGGGATATGCAGATACTAAGCCTATTATAATAGATGACCCTTATGATGGAAGAAATAGAAGAATAAGTCTTTTGATTTTAAATCCTCCTACTTTTGGTGGAGATACAACTAAAACACAGGAAGAAACGCCTAATGAATCCGGTAAAGAAAAACCCAAAGAAGCTTCCAAAGAATCACCTAAAGAAGCTCCAAAGAAACACCGCAAATAAAGGCGCTGGTTAACCTTTCTGTATTCTGTTAAACTACACACACATTAAAAGATCCCTTTCTTAAGCGGAAATATTACAATTTCAGGTTCTTTTGTTAATCCTGCTTCTTTTTTCGCAATTTCAATCGCCTTTAATAAACCACAATTTTCATCTACCAACTTGATCCCCTTTGCGCTTGTTCCGCTCCATATTCTTCCCTGTCCTACTGAATCTACGGCAGATTTTGACATTTTTCTGCCTTCCGCAACTCTTGACATAACCTTA
>JAQTXJ010000110.1:0-3376 GCA_028688815.1 bacterium
GGTCTGTACTTGTCCACATTCCGGACGCCGGGTCATAAAGTTCACAGCTATTTAATCCGCTTCCTCCCATTAACAAAGCTTTACCATTTGGAAGCAAAGCCAATGACGGAACCAGTCTCGGGGAAACATTTTGCACTCCTGAATATGCCCATGTTTGAGTTAAAACGTCATACACCTGCGATGTTGTTGTCGGCCCGCCTGCGGCTAATACTTTTGAATAAGGCGGTCTTAACAAAACGGCCACATGTTTAACCAATCCGGTTAACAAGGAATCCGTATAACTCCAGGTTTCCGATACCGGGTCAAAAACTTCGCAAGATTTATAGATATACTGGTCGAGTCTCCATCCGCCTATTAACATTACCTTTCCATCCGGCAATCTTACTTCCGCAGAATAGAAGCGATCATATAAACCACTTGAACCATCGATATTGTTCACAGTCCTGTACAAAGAATCTATACTCCATTCATAAAAATAACAAGGAGGTCCGCCGGGGTGGTCAACGAAAAGTACTCTCCCGTCATATAATAGATTCCAACATTCCTGCATTGACCCTGAAAAAGACGTTTGCCAATGGGACTGTGTGTTTTCCCATATTTCTGTTTGCGGGTGATAATTCCAGAGATACCCGTGATTGCTCTCGAGTAAAACATTCCCATTCGGCAGCAATATTGCAGAAGTGTGGTCATTCGCTTCTAAAGTACTATCAACAGGGTATTGAGTCAACTGCCATCTTCCTGTAGCCGGGTCAAAAGTTTCATAATTTTTTAAAGGAATACTATCAAGACCTCCCAACGTCATAATTTTTGAATCCGTAAGCATTACAGTCTGAGCGCCGGATCTCGCCTTATTCAAGCTTCCCGTTGACGACCATCTGCCTGTTGCACATACTACGCTTCCGCAAAACAGAAGCGCGAGAACAAACTTCATACATTTATACATATCTCCCCCTTTTTAACAAATAAAATATTAAATATCAAATATACAGATTAAAGATTATTTTATCAGTATTAGTTTCTTCGTTTCTGTAATGTTACCCGCGGTCAGTCTCACAAAATATATTCCGTTCTTGTGAATGTTGGGCGTAAACGTATAATTACCTTTACTTAAAGTGCCTTGATAGAGAGTATTTTGAAGTCTTCCGGATAAGTCGTAAATAGTTAATTCCACTTTGAGTCCGTCTACGACGGATAAAGCAGGATTATTAGGGACAGAGAGATAAATTTTATCTTTTATTATTTTAAAATTCGTATCTTGTTTTTGCGGAACAAGATTTTCCTTTATTCCCGCAGCGCAACCAACGGCTCCCAAAGCATCATCCAGAACATAGAGATAAGAAGAGATAGCCGTTCCCACAACTACCTCAAGGCAACCATCATTATCAATATCTCCTATTGAAGGAGTATGCACATCTACTGTGCATAAAAGTATTGACCAACACAAAGTACCATCATCATTTACGCAATAAAGCGTGCCACCGCCGCTCGGGGCAAGAAATTCAAGTTTATCATCTCCATCCAAATCAGCTATTGAAGGGCTGCGATGAATTAAATTATTTGAAAGGAAGCTCCACAAAAGGCTATTATTATGTTTAAGCAAATATAAATTATAATCCGAACTTCCAAAAGCCAATGCAAGTTTGCCGTCTTTTTCTACGTCTGCAACGGCAGGAGAAGCCCAGACCTGATTGCCTGTAGCATAACTCCATAAAAGAGCGCCTGCAGAATTAAGCACATATAAATTATTATCAAAACTGCCTACCATAATTTCAAAACTACCATTGGAATCTATATCGGCAACAGTAGGGGAAAACCAGACTTCACCGGAAGTAGAAAAACTCCAGATTAAATTCCCGGCAGCGTTAAGGGCATACAATTTATTATCCTCGCAACCAAACATTATTTCAGGAGAATTATCGCTGTTTATATCCTCCACGGCTACACAGGATAGACGAATTTGCCCGCCTGCAGCGTAACTCCAGAGGATACTACCATCATTTTTAAAAGCATAAAATTTATGGTCACAGCTACCGATAAGGATTTCGGAAGTGTCATCGTTATTTATATCTGCAATGGAAGGGGCGCATTGCACAGACCCTCCGGTAAGATAACTCCACAATGGGGTCCCGGTATTACCGTCAAGCGCATATACTTTATTATCGTCGCTCCCGCCAAATATTACTTCAAATGCACCATCTTTATTTATATCGGCGACAGCAGGTGTGGACCATACGCTTCCACCGCTTGCGCGACTCCATATAAGAGCGCCGTTATCTTTAAATGCATATATATTTCCACCATTAGTACCAATAAAAATCTCAAGTTTATTATCGCCATCTATATCTACAAGAGGTGGTCCACACGGCTCTACATAATCATCTGCAAGATAACTCCATTTTATTGTAGGAGTACTTGTCATCGCTCCTTTGCCGTATTGAAATTGGGTATGCCGCAAATCGTGACCATACATAGGCCAATCCAGCGCTCCGATTATTAAAAAATAAATATAAAACATTGTTCCTCTAGTAAAAACATAACCGCAAGCAAAAGCCCTAATATACTTGACTTTTTAACATATGTTTCATAAAATAGATGCTACAGTTTTGGGAGTTTGTCAAGGGAATTTGTTATGACGGACAAAATAACAGTGAACGGGAAAATTATTTGAGTATGATGAGTTTTTGAGTTTCTTTAAATATATTAGATTCTTCGCTACGCTCAGAATGACAATGCCACAGGGGACACAGAGAAAAGAACAACAGACAAAAGTGGGTAGGTGGGAGCACGTGCTCCCACCTCTACCCTGTTTATTTTATTAGAATAAATTTCTTTGTCTCCTTAAAGTTACCTGTATTTAGTCTCACAAAATATATCCCACTCTTGTGGATATTCGGCGTGAAAGTATAATTACCTTTGCTTAAAGTGCCTTGGTAGAGAGTGTTTTGAAGTCTTCCGGATAAGTCGTAAATAGTTAATAGGATATTAGTGTAATAGTTATTAGGGACAGATAAATAAATCTTGTCTTTTATTATTTTCAATTCCGCATTCCGCAATCCGCGATCCAAAATTGAAGGTTCTTCTACCTCCATACATCCGCAGTTAGCGGAGTTTAAGGAATCGTCCAGAGCATAAAGAACTTTTTCCGCGGTTCCGACTAAGAGCTCTACACAGCCGTCCCCATCAATATCGGCAATGGAAACATCGTGTATATCCATAGTACCTGAAATTAAAGCTTTTGACCATAAAACGGAACCGTCTTCTCCGTTAAGCGCGGATACGGCATTAACCGCATAAGTACTCGGGATAACTTCAAGTTTTTTGTCTCCATCTATATCCGCGACCGAAATGCTTCTGTGAATTTCAACTCCCATTGAAT
>JAQTXJ010000110.1:3476-6192 GCA_028688815.1 bacterium
GAACCGTCTTCTCCGTTAAGCGCGGATACGGCATTAACCGCATAAGTACTCGGGATAACTTCAAGTTTTTTGTCTCCATCTATATCCGCGACCGAAATGCTTCTGTGAATTTCAACTCCCATTGAATGTCCCCATTTCAGTCCACCCGTTGTTCCGTTCAAACAATAAAGCGTAGACCCACCGCTACGACTTCCCGTCATTACTTCAGTTATTCCATCTCCCTCAAGGTCTGCAACTGCAGTAGAAGCCCATATCAAATTCACCGCATTATAACTCCATTTTAGCGCGCCCGTTCTTGCATTAAGGGAATAAATTCTGCCGCTATAGTTACCGATGACAACTTCTAAAGTATCATTATTATTTATATCTGCAACTGAAGGCGAGGCGGAGATTGCGCCGTTTGTTTTGTATTCCCATTTTTGAGCGCCGGTCATCCCGTTCAAACAGTAAACATACGAATCTTTGCTTCCTATAAATACTTCCATAATGCTGTCCCCATCAACGTCTGCGAGCGCCGGAGAGGAAATCCATACGTCCGCGCTCGGGTAACTCCTTGTTTTGTAGACCCATTTTTGCAATCCCGTTAACCCGTTAATACAATAGACATTTGCAGTATCCGTACCAAGAGACGCGCAGTTACTTTCTACAATTATTTCCATTATTCCATTCGTATCAATGTCTGCAATTGCAGGGGAAGAGATGTATGAACTTCTTGTTGAAAACTGCCATTTCAGGGTTCCGGTTGAACCGTTAATACAATTAATTTTTTGATTTTCGCTTCCGACAACGATTTCTATTATACCGTCACCATCTACGTCAATTGCCGCAGGAGAAGAGCACCATATAGAGCCTCCCGTCGAATAACTCCACTGAACTAATCCTGTTATTCCGTTAAAGGAGTAGACTTTAGTATCCGTGCTCCCGACAATAACATCCATAGTATCGTCTTTATTGACATCAAAAACTGCCGGGGAGCTTTCTACTAATCCTCCGATTGTGTAATACCATTTAATGACGGGAGTATTATCCATTTTGCCTTTCATAATCTGGTATCGTGTATTTTCAAGCGTAGCGCCATATTTTGGCCAGGTAGAATCCGCGAAAGACTGATTAAAAACAAATAACGCTAATATAAATTCCATAGTTTCTCCTTTGTATTTAACAGATATTTACATACTGTATATTTCGGTTTCGGGGTGTTGTCAAGGGAATTTGTTGGGACGGGAAAAACAACAGAGAACAAAAATATTCACCGCAGAGTCGCAAAGAACGCAGAGAAGAGATAAAAGAGAGCAGAAAAATCAACCACAGAATACACAGAAAAAAGATAACAGATTAAATTAATAAGAGAACATAGAGAACAAAACAGAGAGCGCAGAGGAAAGAAAAGTTATAGCGGTAGAAAACTAACAGAGAACAGAAAGAAATGGGTCAATCCGCCTCAGGCGGACATCTCTACCCAATTGTATAAACTTCCCAGTTTATGCAGTGACTTTTTTTATCCAGATGAATATCGAAATAACCGTTGTGGTCATCAGTTTTTACCGGGATATAATTAATCGGCACTTTTACTTCTTTCATATTTTTTGTTGCTTCTGCACTTCTGAGTATGCTTTCAAATAAGTCTTTTCTTATTTCTTTTAAAAGATTATTAGTCGTTTTATAACCGTCTTTAACGATATTAATTCCTAAATCATTTGAAAGATTACGACAATAATTCAGTTTAAATTCCGGTTTTTGCAGGAATAAATTTTTTACAAATATTTCTCTTATTTCTTCGGTATCAAACTTCATCGTCAAGTACGGGGATTTTATGCAGTGATTCTCTTCGTAGTGCCCGGCGCAGGAAAGAGTCGTCCGGATTCCCCCGCCGGAATTTAGTTTCTTGATGTATCTTCTTATGCCGATATCTATTTCCTGAATTGTAACGTTATTTATTTCGTAAACCGTACCGCCGGTATTTCGTTTATATTTTTTTCTTTGTTTAGGCATATTATTCTAAATGCTACAGGTTTTGAATTTGTCCAGAAAAAAGATTCGCCACAAAAACACTAAATCACGAAGTTGCACTAAACAGAAAATGAAAACAAATAATTTAACAGGAATTGGAAGAGAATATAAGAGAATAACAAAAAAAGTTTTATCCGCGAATGGGCACGAATTAACCCTCCTACGGCGGGCAGGCACGAATAAAAGAAAACAGATAAAACTTAGAGTTTAAAAAATGAACTACAAATAGATAATCAAACCACCCCGCTCCTCCTCAGGCGGACGGGGTAAACTCCGAGTACTGAGAACAGAAAATATTAGGACGCAGATTTTCGCAGATAAACAAAAAGATTAAAATGAAAAAAATTAGAAAATTCAGAGTTAAAAAAAGAACAGATATAACTTTGATCAACAAATGAGGATTTCCGCAGGGAGGAGAAATAGAAAACAGAGGGCACAGAGAACAAAAGGATTACCACGAAAATAGAAAAGAAATATAGAAGGACACGAAAAACAGATAACCCAGCTGAGCCCAGAGGGCTGGATATCCAACGCTTCGCTACGGGATAAAACTCCCTAAGGTCTAAAGTTCCAAGGGAGTCTAATCCAACGCTTCGCTACGGGATAAGAATCTCTAATGGCTATAGCCAAAGAGCTTCTAAGAACTAAAGTTCCCCTCCAGAGGCGGGCAGGCAAGGGGCTGCTACTGGATAAGTTAATCCGCCTG
>JAQTXJ010000111.1:0-4878 GCA_028688815.1 bacterium
TGCTTTTCCTTTAATGTTTGGGGATACGGTTAGTTTTGTCGTGACGTCCCCGCTTCCCAAATCTTCCTGAAGAGCTATTTTTATCATCGGGTTTAAGTTCATCTTTTAACCTCCTTATTCTGTCTCTTATTTTTGCGGCATCTTCAAATCTCCACTCTTCCGCCGCAAGTTTCATTTCCTTGCCCAACTTTTTTACGAGTTCTATTTTATCAATTTTGGGCAAATATTTTTCTTCTTCGTCTCTTACTTCCTCGGGTTTTCCATCCGGGGCTATGGATGTCGTCCCCATTATTTCTTCACGTGTTTTATATATCGTCACCGGAGTTATGTTATGTTTTTCATTATACTGCGTCTGCATTTTTCTTCTGCGGTTTGTTTCTTTTATGGTCTTTCTCATTGAGTCCGTCATATTGTCCGCATACATTATTACTTCCCCGCTCAAGTGTCTTGCCGTTCTTCCCGAAGTCTGTATGAGAGAAGAGAACGACCTCAAAAACCCTTCCCTGTCCGCATCCAGTATTATCACGAGCGAAACTTCCGGCAAGTCCAAACCCTCGCGAAGCAGGTTAATCCCGACAAGACAATCGAATTCTTCCAGACGTAATCCCCTTAAAATTTCCACCCTTTCAATGGCGCCAAGTTCCGAATGCATCCATCTTACTTTGATTTGCGCCTGCGTTAAATAATCGGCAAGGTCTTCCGCCATACGTTTTGTAAGCGTAGTAATAAGCGTTCTCTCGTGTTTTTTTGCGCGCGCTTTTACGAGTTTAATAATATCGTCTATCTGGTTTGCAGTTTTTTTGACGGTTATCGGCGGGTCAATCAATCCCGTCGGCCTGACGATTTGCTCCACGATTTGGGTTGAGTTCTGGCGTTCAAAATCCGCAGGCGTAGCGGAGGTAAATATTACAGACTTTATACATTTTTCAAATTCGGCAAGTTTTAACGGCCTGTTGTCAAGGGCGGAAGGCAAACGGAATCCGTATTCCACAAGCGTTTCCTTGCGTGAACGGTCACCGTTATACATTCCTCTTATTTGAGGCATCGTAACGTGAGACTCGTCTATTATCATCAAAAATTCTTCCGGGAAATAATCAAGCAAACAGAACGGACGTTCTCCTTCTTTCCTGTTCGCCAGCCAGCGTGAATAATTTTCTATGCCCGCGCAGTACCCCGCTTCGCGCATCATCTCCATATCAAACCTTGTGCGGGTTTCGAGACGCTGGGCTTCAAGAAGTTTATTCTGGGAACGAAAATGTTTTAGCCTGTCGTCTAATTCTTTTTGTATATTTTGCAATGCTTTGTCAATGGTAGACTGGGGCGCAACGAAATGTTTTGCGGGGTAGATATGCGCCCACTCAAGCTCTTTTATTGAATCAAAAGTAGTCGGGTGAATTTCACGAATTCTTGTTACGGTGTTGCCTTCCAGTTCAATTCTTATACCGTAATCGCTGTATGCAGGATGAAGTTCAATGACGCCTCCCCTGACTCGAAACGTTCCAGAGGAGAAGTCCACATCGTTCCGCGAATAATGAATATCCGTTAATTGGGTTATTAGTTCCTGCCGTTCAAAAACGTCGCCTAACTTTATTCGTACCATCATTTCGCGGTATGTTTCGGGAGAGCCGAGTCCGTATATACAGGAAACCGAAGATACGATAATCGTGTCTTTTCGTTCAAGAAGAGAAGAAGTTGCCTTGAGTCTCAGGCGTTCAATTTCTTCGTTTATGGAAGCGTCTTTTTCGATATAAGTATCAGTAACCGGAAGGTAAGCTTCGGGCTGGTAATAATCATAATAAGAAATAAAATATTCAACGGCATTTTCGGGAAAGAAGCTTTTGAATTCGCCGTAAAGTTGTGCGGCAAGGGTTTTGTTGTGGGAGATAACGAGAGTAGGGAGCTGGATGGTCTGGATTACGTTTGCTATACTGAAAGTTTTTCCCGAGCCCGTAACGCCGAGAAGAGTCTGGAACTTATCTCCTCTTTTAACGCCTTTTATTAGTTTGGCTATTGCCTGAGGTTGGTCTCCGGCAGGTTTGTATTTCGAAACAAGTTTAAATTCCATAAATAGTTATTTCCCTTATGTCTTTTTCACCGCAGAGACATAACACGTATTCAAATCCAAATTACAAAAATCAAATGACAAATCAAATCCAAAATTCAAAACAGAAAAACAGACAACAAAGAAATTTGCCACGGATAAAAATTGTTTATGTATTTTTTCTGTTAATCTTTTCAATCCAAAATCCGAAATCTAAACTCCAAAATTCAGCATTTCTATAACTTTCTTCAATCCTTCTTCTGCGGTTTGTTTTCTTATTTGTTCGCGAGTACCTTTGAATATATACTTATAGAATGTTATTTTTTTATTGATACGGATTCCTATATAAACAAGTCCGACAGGTTTATCTTTAGTCCCGCCGCCGGGACCGGCGATTCCGGTTGTGGAAATTCCTATGGAAGAGCCCGTGATTTTAGTTATTCCGTTTGCGAGTTCGACGGAAGTTTCTTTGCTGACTGCGCCGTATTTAAGTAGAGTGCTGCGTTTTACGCCTATGAGTTTTTCTTTTAGTTTATTCGAATAAGCGACTACACCGCCGAGAAAATATTCCGAACTGCCCGGGTTATCCGTGATTAGTTTCTGGATAAGTCCACCTGTACAGGACTCAACAACGGAGATGGTTAGGTTTTTTTCTTTTAGTATTCGGGCGAGTTCTTTTGAAAGATTCATTATGTAATTGTATACCTGAAAGTCTCGTAGCTGTCAATTTGTTTTTGGGGGATTAGAAAGAAAGACATATAAAGGATAATATTCACCGCGGAGACGTCCCGCCAAGGCGGGATAAACTCCGTACGCAAAGAAGAAAAACATAGAAAGCAGAAAAACGAAAAGTCTAACCATCCCGCCAAAGCGGGATAAACTCCGCACACAGAGAGAAAAAACAGAGGGCGCAGAGAACAGAAAAACAAATCTTACCACGAAAGCACAACAGACCACAAAAAAGAATTTATCCGCGAATAAACACGAATTTACGCGAAAAACAGAGAACGAAAAGAATTATAGCCACGGATAAAAGACGCCAGAGGACAGACAAAAAGAGAGAATTTTAACCGCAGATAAACGCGAATGGACGCGGATTAAAACAGGGTATCCTTCAAGATTTGTTTTGTTTTTCAAGTGCTCTAATGTGTTTTTCCTCGTCTATTTTTATACGCTCTAAAATGTTTTTTGCTTTTTCTGCACGGTTTGAATTGGGATATTTAGCAAGTATTTCCTGTAAATACTTTTTTGCTTCGTCTGTTTTTCCCGCGCCTTCAAAAGACCCTGTAAGATATGAAACAATAGATGGATTGTATTCTGCGAGTTCCAGATAATTTTCTGCCAATTTTTTCCATTCAATAGGTCCCTGAGTCTCTGCCCATTCCGAAAGATTTTCCGAGAAATTTTTCGTGGTACAAATTTTATATTGTGCATAAGGAGCGTAAACACTTCTGGGATAAGTATCTACTAATTTATGGAAACATTCCCTTGCTTTTATTATGTTTGTATCCGTTAGAGGCGTTTTGCTTCCCATACGCTCTTTTTCATCCGCAAGAAGATATTTACAAGCGTTTTCCAGAAGTTCAAAAGCTTGTTTTTCTTCTCCTGTTGGTTGTTTTATTTCAAACTTTGCCGGTTCGGAAATAATTTCTTTATTATCGGGATAGCTTGATGCGGTAGGGACTTCTATTGTGTAGGTATCTTCTTTTAATAGTTCCAAATAACGATTCCCTGACAAACCTCTAATGTTTAAATTATAATATCTTACCATAGAGTCTCCCGGGTTAAAAGTTATAGTAGGGATAGGGCCAATCTGACCCGGCATTGCCATAATGCAACTAAATTCCTTACCCTGAGAATTTAAAAAGTAAAAACCTCCCATAACATCAAACTTCGATTCAAAATCTATAACTTCTTTCGGAACTTTAGTTGTATTCTTTAGTATAAATTTTACCCATACAGATTCTCCAAATAAAAACACTTTTTTCGTAGGAATAATTTTCAACAGGAGTCCTTCTTTGTCAGAAGCAGAACAAAATTGTGTCATACAAACTATTGAAACAAATATAGAAACCACTGTTCTATTCATATATCTTTTCATTTTTCTCTGTGTTCTCTTTTGTTTCCTCTGTGCCCTCTATCGTTTTAATTTGTTTTCTGTTAACTCTATCACTTTCTTTACTCTGTATACTCTGTGGTTGATTTTTTGTATTCTGTTCTTTGCGATCTCTGCGTCTCTGCGGTGAAAACTGTTTTCACTCTACTTTACATACCTCAAGCCATACCTAACGGCAGGCAAGCTGGAAGCTTGCGTTACTTTTTGTTCAGCTTGTTTATTATGTTGGTTGTGGAGTAGTCGGGGACTTGAGGGACTATGACGACACACCCGCCTTCTTTTTCCACAACTTCATGCCCGACAACTGCATCGGGTTTGTAGTCTCCACCCTTTACAATGATGCTTGGTTTTAAAGTTTCTATTACTTTTTGAGGCGTGGATTCGGAAAATATAACTACATAATCTACGTATCTTATCGCGCATAAAATAAGCGCTCGTGCAGATTCGGAAAGAATCGGACGCTCCGGACCTTTGAGCCCGCGAACGGAACTATCGCCGTTCAAACCGACAATTAATATGTCCCCGAGTTCTTTGGCGACACGCAAACATTCTATATGACCGGGGTGAAGAAGGTCAAAACATCCATTCGTAAAAACGACTCTTGCTCCGGTAGATTTTGCTTTCTCTACTATGGATTTTGCTTTTTCAAGATTAACAAGTTCGCCCATCTTAATTTAAGAATTTAATCGTAATGTGAATTCTGTCAATAAAGTTTTTGAAA
>JAQTXJ010000111.1:4978-6156 GCA_028688815.1 bacterium
AACAGGATAAAAGATAACAGAAAACAGAAAGGAACAGATATAATTTGGATAAACAGAGTAGGATTAACGCAGACACAAAAAAGAATTATATCCACGAATGAACGCGAATTAACACGAAAAATGGAGAACAGAGAATTAGCCATCCCGCCAGAGCGGGATAAACTCCTAACAAGGATTAAAAAAAGAAAGTCTTTGGGGTGAAAAGCAGACAACAAAAAGAAAATTTAACCGCGGATAAACACAGATGAACGCAGACACAGAAAACAGAAAAACGAGCCAAAAACAGAAAGAATTTCAGGCAGGGATTTTCACGGATTAAAACATAGAATGGACAATAAATAGTTGTGTGGAAAATTTTAGCTCTCCCTACTCTCTGCGTGCTCTGCGACTCTGCGGTGAAAGACTTTTTTTGTTTTTGGACTGTATTATTATTTTATTACTATACTATGAATAATTTTATCTTCACTCTAATTAATAAAAACACTTTTTACACCAATTTATCGGCGGGGTGGATTTTTTTATTTTTCTCCGGAAAGACCATATACCGGGATTATTCCATATTTCACCAAAAGAGGATTTCCCTATATTCCCTAACGAATACACTTCCGAAAAAGGAATGACACAACAGGGAGTGACTTCCCCTTCCCACGTTATCTGCGGATACTCCCACGGAGCAGAACAGAAAAATCCTTTCCTGTCGCCAAAATTAAATACCGTTTCGGGATTCCGGATAAGACTCTCTTTGATAAATAACTTCCTCGTTTCTATGTATTTTTTTGCCTCAACCAGTTGATTGTAAATTCCTTCCAGAGATGTTTTTGACTTGTCTATGTACGCACCTTCCGGAGAAATCGGAAGCGGGAACCTTAACGTCCCTATGAAATCAACTCCAAGAGATACCGCAAGTTTCACAAAGTCCAAAATCTCTTTTTTGTTTTCCTCAAGGATTACAAAATTCACCCCGACTAAAGGTGTTTTTGAATGTTCTTTTTCTCGTGCGTTAATTAGTATACGAATGCCTTCAAGTATTTGATTGAAACTGTCTTTTCCTCTTGTTTTTAAATAAGTTTCGGGAGTTGAAGCATCAAGCGAAATGCATATTTTATCAATACGAGAGTCAACAATCTTTTGCGCGGATGTTTCATTTAATAAAGTTCCGTTTGTCGTTAAAGTAATGG
>JAQTXJ010000112.1 GCA_028688815.1 bacterium
TTATTGAATTTGTCAAATTTTTTTACTCTTCTTGTATTGAATATATTATCTTTATAAAGGATACATACATCCAAAGCGGTAAAAAAGATTAGCTTCTTAAATAATCACACTAACCAATCTTGCGGATTTAATTTTTTAACTTATCTTAGATACTGTCCAATATTATACATTATCTCATAAGTATAAGTTTCTTTGTTTCTTTATAATTTCCGGCTGTAAGTCTTACAAAATATATTCCTGCCTTTAATGCTTTTGCGCTTAGATTAATGTTATAACTCCCCGCTTCTTTTTCTCCGTCCACCAATGTCTTCATACAACGCCCGGAAATATCATAAATCTCCAATGATACTTTACTTTTAGCAGGAATGGAATAACTAATAACCGTTGACTTAATAAATGGATTTTGACTTGCCCTGAGCGTAGTCAGAGGGTTTTTGATATTTTGCTGTTCTTCCTCTATTCCTGTTTCCTTATAACTCGCTATGCCACCACCCCAAGGTGCAATCCATTTTGCACCAGTACCGTCTATTGCTATTGAGAAGATAATATTAGTCTGCAATCCTGAATTACTCTTGTTATACACAGTCCAGTTTATATCGTCAAATTTTGCTAAGCCACCACCGTATGTTCCAATCCATTTTGCGCCAGTACCGTCTATTGCTATTGAAAGAACATGATTATCCGGCAAGCCTGAATTATTTTCATTATAGATAGTCCAGTTGGTTCCATCAAACTTAACTAAGCCACCACCTGTCCCAATCCATATGTTACTTTCTTCTATTGCGAGAACAGAGATATAGTTAATAATAGGTAACCCGAAATATGAAGTATCATAAACAGTCCAGTTGGTTCCATCAAACTTAACTAAGCCACCACCTGTCCCAATCCATTTTGTACTTCCTTCTATTGCTATTGCAGAAACGCCATTATCAGGTAATCCTGAATTACTCTTGTTATACACTGTCCAGTTAATGTCATCAAATTTCACTAAACCATCATCGGTTCCAATCCATTTTGCGCCAGTGCCTTCTATTGCTATTGAAAGAACATCGGTGTACGGTGGCAAACTTGAATTACTCGTATCATACACAGTCCAGTTAGTTCCGTCAAACTTTGCTAAGCCAATGTATGTTCCAATCCATTTTATGTTGCCTTCTATTGCTATTGAAGTAACATAATTATTTGGCAAACCAGAATTACTCGTGTTATAAATTGTCCAGTTAATGCCGTCAAACTTTGCTAAGCCACCACCATAATAATAAGGATAACTGCCAATCCATTTTGTGTTTTTTTCTATAGCTATTGAGGTAACATACTCACTTGGAACTCCTGAATTACTCATATCATAAACAATCCAGTTAATCCCGTCAAACTTTGCTAAACCATTATGTGTCCCAAACCATTTTGTGTTAGTGCCTTCTACTACTATTGAAGTAACATAATTATATGGTAATCCTGAATTACTCGTATCATAAACAGTCCAATTAGTCCCGTCGAACTTCGCTACGCCCCCCCTGTAAGTGCCAATCCATTTTGTGCTGCCCTCTATTGCTATTGAATAAATAAGATTATTCGGCAAATCTGAATTACTCGTGTCATACACAGTACAGTTAATCCCGTCAAACTTCGCTAAACCATCATCAGTTCCAATCCATTTTATGCTGCTGTCTATTGCTATTGACAAAACATAATCACTCGGCAAACCTGAATTACTCCAGTTATATAAAGTCCAGTTAGTTCCGTCAAACTTTGCGAATCCTCCGCCATAAGTTCCAATCCATTTTGTACTGTCTTCTATTGCTATTGAATTAACCCCATTATTCGGCAAGCCTGAATTACTGGTATCGTAAACAATCCAGTTAGTTCCGTCAAACTTTGCAAGTCCATTGCCAGTGCAAGTCCATATATTACTCCCCTCTATCCCAAGAGCATTAACATCATTAGAAGGCAAGCCTGAATTACTCGTATCATAAACAGTCCAATTAGTCCCGTCGAACTTCGCTACGCCACCCCTGCAAGTTCCAATCCATTTTACGTTAGTACCTTCTATTGCTATTGAAGTAACCTGATTATCTGGTAAACCTGAATTTGCGTGATTATAAAATTCCATACCGCCAGTAGTTTTATCCATACATACTACCCCACCATTTGTCCCAATCCATAATTTATTCCCTTCGCTGGCAATAGCCTGAACATATTCTCCATTTGTATAATTCACCCAGCCCGGGGATTGTGCAAAACAATTAGAAGCAATTGCGGTAAAGACAAAAGCAGCAAAAAGCAACTTTATATATTTTTTCATCTTGTCCCTATTTTATTTCATCAAAATTAATTTCTTTGTTTCCTTGTATTTACCGGCGGAAAGCTTTATGAAATAAATCCCTGTTTTTAAATCTTTTGCATTTAGATTAATATTATAATTTCCCTCTTCTTTTTCTCCATTCACTAAAGTCTTTACGCATCTTCCTGATAAATCATAAAGTTTCAATGAGACTTTACTTTTTGCCGGAATCTGGCAACTGATAAGCGTTGATTTAATAAATGGGTTTTTCCCTACTTCCAACTTTGGGTTTTGATTTTTGATATTTGAATTTTCTTCCACTCCCGTATTATCCTTAAGTACCAGAACTTCACCGGTTTCATCACAAGTTACGTATATACACTTTGTTGCCGGATTAACTGCTATAGATGTCGGTTTAATCCCAAGTTTCACGATTTGTATCAAGGAATCACAGGTGCCATCTATAACTGACACACTGTTGTCTCCCCTGCAAGCGACATATATTCTATTTATTGTAGAGTTAACGCATATCCCGGAAAGAGAATCCCCGATAGTTATTTTTTTTATTATTGTATTATCATTCCCGTTTACGACAGATACTTTTCCCTCCCAGACATCCACGGCATATATTTTATTAGTTATATAATTTACATCAATGAATCCTGTAAATAAGCCCATTCCCCCACCCACATTTTTTATGGTATCTATGATTTCATTGCTTATTTCATCCATTACATAGATATATGAATTATATATGTAAAGCTTATGGGTAACAGGATTTACACTCATCTCTCCCATTGTCTTTATTGTATCTATAAACGTATTCCCGGAGTCTTCCATTACGAGAACACCTGACCAGGGGTTGGGGAAAACCATTCTTAGCGAAGCGTTATACACCCTCCCCATCGCCGGGCTTACACATAAATAAAAACAAATATACGGTATTGTATCTACAACCGTATTGCTTGCCCCATCTATTTCTAACATAGCATAATAAGTTGTAATATCTCTTTCCCCTTTTAGGGCAAAAAAGTGCCCATACCCGGCATATATTTTATTGGTAAGCGGGTTTACGTCTATATCGTTGAAATAATACCCTGTCGGTATTGTAGCTACAACACTATTACTAACTCCTTCTATAACCTTAATATCGTTACTTAGGCTATTTCCCGTATATATTTTATTCGTTATAGGGTTTACACATAAAGCAGAAGGATGCTCGCTTACCCTAATTGTAGCTGTAATTGTATCTTCCGTACCGTCCAACACAACAATATCATCCCAGCTTCCGTTTGCTACATATATTTTGTTTGTCAAAGGATTTGCATATATATCATAAGAAATAAAAGCAGTGCGTAATGTTTCTATCACAGTATCAACTGTCCCATCTATCACTGTTATACCACACTTATAAAACTCCTCCCCTGTTACATATATTCTATTTGTTAATGGATTTACGCATATATTATGAGCTTCGAAGCCAAGATTATAAGTTGTATCTACAAGCTTATTGGTTGCCCCATCTATTATGAAAACCAATCCTACCAGGTTACCTGCCGCGACATGTATTTTATTTGTCAAAGGATTTACGCATATATCAAAAATAGGCGATGTCAGTGGTATTGTATCTATAAGCGTATCGCTTGAACCGTCTATTATTGAAACTTTCTGATAATCCGCCGCATATATAAGATTAGTCGAATCGTTTACGCATATTTTATTGGTCTCCTTGCTTGTTTGGATTGTATCTATAATCGTATTGCTTGCTCCATCTATTACCGATATTTTACCTTTGCTGCTCGTTACATATATTTTATTGGTTTTGCTGTTTATATCCATACATCTTTGTATATATGTTTGCACATATGTATAATTATAATCAGAACATATTGTGTCTATGGGTATTGTATTTATAACCGTATTACTTGTTCCATCTATTACGGAAATAGTATTATTTCCCTTATTGGCCACATATATTCTTTTGGTTATACTGTTCACGCATATAGCAACGGGCGTATCGCCAACTGTTATTGAAGCCATAAGCGTATCAACCGTTCCATCTATTACCGAGACGTTATTGCTTCCCATATTTGCGATATATATTCTGTTGGTTGTGATATCCGCGTCCACTGCTACAGGACATTTACCGGCACCAACTGCAGGGTTTAGTAATACCGTATCCGTTACTTCGACTTGTGCCAATGCAGATTGAACGGTAAGTATTATAAATAATATACCTATCATTAAATTTAATTTTTTACTCATCTTATCTCCGCTTAAAATTATATTTTAATGAGAACTATCAAGATAACGGTTGAAAGAATAAATAGACGCTACTTCCCTTGAGTTTTTAGACTTCTGTATTTTATACGTACGCTCTATTTTTTTCTTTGTAGTTTCCTTCTAATTTAATTAAATCTAGGTGACTAATTTCTAATAGTTTATTTCTGATTACCGTCAATCTTTGCTTTTGGATAATCTCTTTAACTTTATCTGCAATTTCACCAAAATTAACAGGTTTTGTTAAATAATAAGACGCTTCATTATTTAATAAATTGATTGCATTTATTGTTTCCAGACAATCCGCAATTATAATTACTCCTATATCGGGATATATTTCTTTCAAATAAGGCACTAATTCTACTCCTTCTATCCCCGGCAATTTAATATCCAGCAAAACTACATTAAAAACCCTATTTCGCAGTTTCCTTAAAGCTTCCTGCCCTGTCCCGGCAGTATCTATTCCAAAACCTTTTTTATACAAAAAATACTTAAACATAAGACACATTTCTATATTATTATCCACTATTAAAACGCTGTGGGCGGGTCTTTTCTTTAGCTTAGAAATCTCTGTAAGATTAGAGGTTCTATAGGAATATTGACCATTTTGACTTTGAATTTTATTCTCTTTAGAATCAAACTGTTTTGCTATTTTAGATATTTTAGAAAAAACCATTTTATTCATTTTTTTGATACCCTCCTGTTTGCTTGCATCCAACTAATACTTTCTCGGGTGTTTTTTTGTCCTCTATTATTAGACACTGTTTTTCAATTGCTTCATCAATCTTAAAAAGCAGTTCGTCTATATCAAAAGGTTTTACAACATACGTTAATTCCCATTTGTCTAAAATTTTCATAGAAGCGCGTAGATAAGAGAATCCGCTAACTATAATTATATTCATATTTGGATGTATTTTTTTTAGCAACGGCACTAACTTTGTCCCTTCTATATCCGGTAATTTGATATCCAGTAAAATTACGTTAAAAAATCTATCCCGAACCTTTTTAATAGCTTCCCGTCCTGTCATAGCAATATCCACTTCGTAATCACTAAGATTAAATATCTGTTTCAGCATAAAACACACATCTTTATCATCATCAATTATTAAAATACTATTCTTTATATTCATACCTAATTATAATATTGAGCAAGTTCTGTGCCAAAAGATTAAATTTCAGCAAAACCCAATTTATGATTACTATTACAAGATAAATGTTGAAAATTAATTATCCGACGATTTGAGTACTGTAGCACTCACAAAATGGCAGTAACGCAATATAAACCAAGTGTTTTAAGATAATTTTGGACAGTGAGTGCGTTAGCACTCAATTATTTGAAGTAAATTTTGTGTTTAACTGCGGGGAAACTTATTTTTTATATTTCGTTGCTTCTATACCGTATTCTTTAAGTTTTTCCGTTAAGTATCTTCTATTCATTTTAGCGTTTTGCGCTGCTTTTGATATATTACCATTAGAGTTCTTGATTAAATCTACAAAAAAAGGGCGTTCAAAATCTTTAATAAAATTAGTTTTTAACTCGGTAAAGGTTTTATCTTTAGAAGAAGATTTATCTTTACCTGTGGGAC
>JAQTXJ010000113.1 GCA_028688815.1 bacterium
GTCTTCACATCTGCAAATAATTTTTGCCATATTATTCTACTGTAATTTTATCTTTTAATTTGTCAAATCGTTTCTGGCCAATCCCATATATATTTATTATTTCCTCAATACTTTTGAACTTACCCTTTTTTTCTCTGTATTCTATAATTCTTTGCGCATAAACCGGACCGACTCCCGTCAAGGATATTAACTCCTCCATTGAAGCAGTATTTATGTTTATCCTTTTTCCTTCATCGTAGGCTTGTTTTTGTGAAGAGGCATCTACATTTACTATTTTGGATTCAGTTTTATTCACCGGTTTGGGTTCATCCGGAGATACCTTTATAGTAATTGTTTCATGTTTAGGCTTGTTTACTACTATTGCCGATTCCGAAGTTTTCACGACAACGCTATCCGTAAGCACTACCGATTTCAAGTATGACGCTTTAAGTTCCGGCGCAAATACAGGGTTTTTCAATTTATACACATACACAGAAACTCCAACAATTATACATAAAACAAGAAATATGATTACACTTCTTTCCTGTGGTGTGAACAAGTTATCCAAAAAATTTTTCATTTTATTGTAATATTTTACAATTGGGGATTATGATATTTCGGCAATAAATTATCTATTAATTTTTTTTCTTTGTCCGTTAATTCGTCATCTGTTATATTTATTCCTGATTTAACAAATGCTTCTTTTACTGCCAACACAATCTTCTCTATCTCAAACTCTTTTCCCATAATTTGCTTCACCCCTAACTGGTTAAAGTTTTCATTTTCGCTGTCAACAAAAAGACTGCCCTGCTGGAGTATTTTTCCGTTCTCTACTTTTTGCGCACTGCCAAGTATTTTCTTGCCTTCAAGTTGTAGTTCGTATCTTGCAGAAGCGCTGAAACAACTTACTCTATTTACATAATCGGGATTCAATTTTGCCCTCACGAGTTCCGCAGGTATATCAAGTTTGTTTAAACCAACTTGAAACATTTCGCCTATTTTTTTATAAACTTCCGGAGCAGTTTTTCCAAGAACAGAATCTAACGGCACCACAACCGAGTAAGTCAAATCTCCTTTATGAATTATTGCCCTGCCGCCAGTTAATCTACGAACAATATCCATATTTTGGGGAAACTCGGAAGGGTTGAATTTCTGGAATCTGCCAATCGTAACTGCGGGAGGGACAAAAGTATAAAACCTCAAAGTCGGCATCCCAGTGATAAATAAAGCCTCATCCATTGCCATATTATAGAATCCGTTATCGGAAATAGTTTTTAGAAATTTAATATCCATAATTTATAACAATTAAATAAACTATGTTTAATAATTTGTCAACCCGCAGAAAGATTTTTTTGGGAAAATCGAGAAAAGAAACTAATTGACTTTATAAAAAAATTAATTTAGTTTAGAAATAGTAAAAAATATAATATAGGAGAATCGGGAGGTAGAAGATGAAAAAAGGTATACTATTTATTTTGGTTACTTTTCTTTTTGGAGGATGCGCAAATCGACACCATATAAAACAAGAACAAGCGTCACAGGATACAACTCAAACACAAGCAATTCAAGATACAACGCAATCACAAGTAATTTCGGAACAACCAACTCCAGAACAGGTAACTCAGGAGCAAGCGTCTCAAGAGCAAATAACACAAGAACAAAAACCACAGGAACAAGTAGTCCCGGATACAACTCAAACACAAGTAACTCAGGAGCAACCAAAACAACAACCAAAGCGCAAACTTACGAAAGAAGAAAAGATAAAGCAAGAACAACTAAAAAAACAAGAGGAAGCTCAAGCGCTCCAAGAAGCATATAATAAATTTGTAATAGAAGAAAACGCAAAACAAGACGAAATTTATTGGTTGTCTGATAGCCTGCCCGAAGAGATTTATTATCCTATGACTGACAGAAAACGCGCACAAACGATTCTTAAAAAACCACGCCTGGTATCTATGACAACACCTCACTTCATAGATTATCCTTATTACAGATTAGCGTGGGAAATAAAAGGTTCAAATCCTACTAAGACATACATTAGAATAGTAATAAAGTTATATGACATTAATCAAAACCTTCTTGAAGAAGAGAGCACTGAAATGTTGGTATATCCCGATAGGCAAAATTTATTCTACTTAGATTTCGAAAAAACTCCAAAGGATAAGGTTTGTTATGTCAAAATCTTAATCCCTTGGTAAATAATTAACTCTTATAAAGTTATAATGAATAAATTATTTATTATACTTTCTATCCTATTAAGTTCTACCCAACTAAGAGCAGAACAACCAACAGGAATTTTCGGCAATGACTGGGTTTTTAGAAAAGATATTACAGTATTCTCAAGTGTAAAGGATACAAAACTCTCTGCATATATTTACCAAAAAAACACAAAACTCAGACTGGCTTTCTATACCGCGGAAAAAACAAAAAAAGTAAATACCGTTCTAATGTTTGACCCCAAATACTTCTTTGTCAAAGGAACTCCTATTTTAGTAGATACCCTCACCAAAGAACAAAGCAATATAGATTATACTTTTAAAGATGATATGTTAAGATTTCAAGTAGATATAACAAATAAACCGAAATACATAGAGATGGATGTAATCTCGCGTAAATTAGGAAACCAGGGGGCATTAACAACGGAAGATAAACTTAAACAAGCGCGGACAATCAGAAGAATTTCACCCCAAACAAACAGCTGGTCTCCGTTAGCTAAAAATCAAATAATTGCTCAAACTACATTAAGACCGATAATATGTTACGGCGGATACGACATAAACAGTCAAAAAAAAGCAATCATATGGGGAAATGATAAAAAACTTTCGGGCAGATTTGAAATAATAAATGCCCTTAATAATAGGCAATTCCCTGCACCACAACCTGTCGTATATACCGGAAAATTAAAAGAAACGGGTTTTCATATCTGGGGCGGCAATAACTATATTGCCGATTTTTCGGATTTCAAAAAAGAAGGATTATATCTCGTAAGAGTAATAATAAATGAAACAAGTGAAGTTACGGATTCTTACGTTTTCCCGATAAAAAAAGGCTTGTATATTGACTTATCACAGAAAGCGGCAAAGTGGTTTTATTACCAGAGGTGCGGTGTAGAAGTTCCCGGTTTCCACGAACTTTGTCATACAAAAGATGCAATAATTAAAACAAACGGCGATACCGTTGATATTACCGGTGGTTGGCACGATGCCGGAGATTACGGAAAATGGATATATTCAGGCTCAAGCGGAGTATTGGCTCTCACAACTTTACAGGATGCATTTGGAAAAGACATTGAAAACAAACAAACGGAAACTTCAACCTCTCCAATCTCCGGACTAACGGAAGAAGCTTTATGGGAAGTCGAATATTTTTGTAAAGCTTACTGGGATAGTGCTTTTCACGAAGGGTTTACACCCGATTTCGACGATGTATGCACATGGCTTGGAGCGCCTGAAACGGAACCTTCCCGAATTATAAAAGAAACGGATATGTTGCAAAATATATACGGTATATATAAAGGTCCGGGGATAAGTTTGGTAGGCGCTTCAATGGCAAGAACGGCAAGACAGATATTATCCTATAATAAAGAACTTCCTGAAAGATATAAAAAAACTGCGGAAAAATGTGTATATATTGCAAAAGAATTATATGAAATTGATAGTCATCGGGATATCAAAGCAAACCCAAATTCATATCTGGGAATCCAGACAGGATTACTTATGACTGCGCTTGAATTATACGATATTACCGGAGACAAAAAGTACCAAGAAGGTGCAGAAGCGAACGCCAAAAACATAATAAAACTGCAGGACAAAGACGGAATATTTTATTCCGATGAAGCAAGGACTTCCGGGAAAAATGAGATGTGTTCCTTTTATTTAATTGCGTTGTACGAGTTTTTTAGACGGAATCCCGGAAGCAATTTGAATCCTCAAATAAAAAATGCATTTAAGTTATGGGCGGATTATAATATGCAATTTGTAAATGTATCCAATTTTGGATTAATCGGAAACAAAGAAAAAGATGGAACCGTAAGAAACATAAGGTATCGCGCTAATTCCCAGATTGGGGCATTTGTCTGGGGAATGGCGACTGCCGCGCTTTTACTGAAAGAACATAAATACTTGACAACGGCAGAAAATAATTTACGGTGGATAATAGGTTTTAATTCGGCAGACATATCAATGATGGCTGGAATCGGCAAAAATCCCGGGTGTTATCACCATCGGTATTGTTTTATGAAAGGGTGCGAGGATGGCATTGTACCGGGTGGCATATTAAACGGAATAGTTCCCGGAAATGGTAAACTCCTAGACCTCGGGGATACCGATACAAGAAACTTCGTAGCAGGAGAATTTCCAGTTGATTATCCTATAATGGATACCGGCGTATGGGGTTGGACTTATTCCTGGATGACAAGTGAATACTGGGCACCAAATAATTCTTGGTTTATATTAGGCGCAATACAGGTAGAAAAAGCATTGGAATCAATGCAAACCAAATAATATAGGGGAGACAAAATGATAAACGGTGTAGATGTTTTTGTCATAATATTCTTTATGTTATCCCAGTTGCTGGTCGGGATATATTTCAAAAAATATATCTCCACGACTGAGGATTATTTCCTTGCAGGGCGAAACCTCGCATGGGGGGTAATCGGAATGGCCTTAATCGGTACGAACATTGGCGCATACGATTATATCGGAGGTGCCGGTGCGACTTTCCGCGTCGGGCTTGCGCAGGCGAATTACGAATGGATTGGCGCTATCCCGGCTATGGTAATATCTGCTTTGCTCTTTGTACCTTATTACTGGAGAGCAGGAGTTTATACTATCCCGGAATACCTTGGCGAAAGATATAATCAAGCTGTTAGGTTAATAGAAGCCCTTCTCTGGGGGTTTTTTCTTGTCGCCTGTCTTGCTATTTTCTTCTGGGCAAGCGGTATAATGATTCATACTTATTTAGGCTGGAATATGTGGCTTGGTATTATACTTACAGGATTGATGGTAGGAATTTATACAATAACCGGCGGTCTTACTGCAGTGGTTATGACAGACGTAATTCAGGTAGTAATTATGGTAGTTGGAGGAATAGCAGTAGCCGTAATAGGATTCAGCACTGTGGGAGGATGGAGTGGTTTAGTGGCAAAAATTATTCCCCAGCATCCCGACCACTTTAAACTGTTCCTTCCGCTAAGTAACCCTGATTATCCCTGGTTGGGAATGATTTTTGGATTAGGCATAGTTTTGTCTCCGGCATGGTGGTGCTGTCACCAGGCTATTTTACAAAGAGCATTAGGTGCGCGTTCGGAATGGGATGCAAAAGCCGGTATGTTAAGCGCAGCACTCTTGAAAACTTTAGTACCTTTCCTTTATGTGCTCCCGGGATTTTTTGCGCTTGCCTGTTGCACGACTCCGATGAATAACCCGGATGAAGCATTGCCGTGGGTTGTGAAAAATCTCCTTCCGGTAGGACTTACTGGACTTGTGTTCTCGGCTTTCTTAGCTGCGTTGTATTCATCGGTAAACTCTACTCTTAATTCTTCCGTAACGTTGTGGACAAGAGATATATATCAGAAGTTTATTAAGAAAAACGCACCGGATAAACATTATCTTGATTTCGGCAGATGGTTAACTTTTGCTTTCGTTGTTTTTGGAATTATACTTGCTCCGATTACGGAGAAATTCGGTATATACTTGGCTATGCAATACATACTTTCCCTATTCCAGGGACCGACTTTTGCAACAATGCTTCTCGGGATAGTATGGGCAAGAGCGACTCAGTGGGGAGGGCTCTTTGGATTGCTTGGAGGAGTTGCAGTGGCTTTGATTCTGACAATTTCTAAGATGAATTTCCTATACGTAGCATGGTGGTCGTTTGTAGCATCTTTAATTCTCAATTTTATTATAAGTTTGTTGACTAAACCGGAACCAATGGAGAAAATCAGAGGATTGGTATATGGATTGGTATTAAAAGATAAACAGGTGCAGGATAATTTATCCAAAAGGGTAAAAGGAGAATAATAAAAATGATGCAATGGTTAAGCGGTCTTTCGTCAATCTGGGTAAAAGGTATCGCAACTGCATTTTTTCTATTAATGATA
>JAQTXJ010000030.1 GCA_028688815.1 bacterium
TTGATCCACGATATCCCGAACGAATCCAGGATTCCGTAAAGCATTCGTCTGCCGAAAACGTTCCTGTGTAACACGCAAAACTACCGACAAAAGGAACCTTATCCCTATTAGATAAACTATGAACTTCCGTAGTTGAAAAAACTGGTCCCTGCCATGAAGTTGTTCCGCCATGTCCCGAATAGATTACAAATGAAGCGCCAGTATCTACGGCTTGCATAATAGGCGTTCCAGACAATGAAAAGCCCCATAACGAATCACAAATCATACTGTTCGCGCGGCATTTTTCCATACAATATATGTTTGTGCTTTCGGCTATAAAGTGATTGCTTCCATCTGTAGTAGCAATAAAATAGGCTTTTTTACACCATTCCGTACCCTGAGACCAGTTATTCTTTTCATATTTTATTGTTTTTTGAACAAGACTATCCATATGGGTTGTATCCAAAACAGAAAAACGAGACACGTATAAATCGGGGAAATAATCCATAGTATCCATTAAACTGTAATTTAAGTCCGTTCTTATACTGTCTGAAGTATAATATGAAAAGTAACCGATTTTATCCACATCCGCTGCCAACAAAACAAATGTCGGAGGAACCTGCCACGTATCATAAGCCGACTTAATATAATCTCTTATACCTTCCGGAGTAGTGCTTCCTATTTCGGAAAGCTTTGTTACGGTTGTGTAATATCCTTTTTGAGTTTTCCATTCTTTCAGGGGCAATATCTTTGAATAATATTCATCGGGAACTATTATAAGATATCCAATGGGCAACTGCGGTCCCTTTAGAGAATTATTAAAATATGCATAATTTACAATGACATCTTTAAGATAATTATCATTAGGATTATTTAACCTCCGGAAATCCCTCTTTGTAGTTGTCCAGTCCGGATTTACAAAATTCAAAGTAATCTGAATCTCATCGGCAAATTCTATATTGTTTTTATAAGGATTGTAAACTGCGGGATAAATTTCGACGACTGCAACTCTGTATTCCCTTATATTTCCAATATTAATTATGCGAACTCTATCTGCGGGTAAGGTTTCGTTTTTAGTATAATACTTCTGATCTATAACAAACTCTTTTTTGTAATTTGCATTTTTTGATACGGAAGGTTGGCGTGGATATATCGGATACTTTAACGGCATTGTAGTAGTATGCGAAAAGTTGCTTTCCAGTGTTATTTTTTCGCATACGGGAATGGCAATAATTTTTCTTATAACCGGAAGTTCGGGAAGCCCAACGCTATTGCTCACTCCTGTCTGTTTATCCGTCGGGACTGACAACCTGACAAAAGTTCTATTGGATTTATATTCTGTAGTTTTTGTAATTGTTGGCTGCATTATATTCAGGGTAAGAGATACTTTATCATAGGAGGTGTAACAAGCTACTTTTGCAGCAAAAATTAAAAATAATAAATAATTCATTTTTTACCCCCTATTCCCTAAAGCAAAAACATTAACCACAGAGAACACAGAGACATCTATTAATCTTTTTTAGTTGGACTTTAGTTTCGACGAAAGCGAAACTTTAGTCCAACTTATCCAGCTCAACTGGGCTCTGTGACCTCTGTGGTTGCTTTCAAATTCTTTCATCTTTTTTTTCTATTTTGCTTTTAACAAAGTTTGTTACTTCTTCTGAATTGTTATTAAATCTTATATACGTACCCCTATAACTGTCAAGCCTTGTCGGTTTATCAAAAGGAGATAAAAGGATACCGTTTTTATCTTTATAACAACTTCCGAACTCGCTCCATTTTTTTGTCTTTACGGCTACGATTCCTTTTATCGTTACCCCGTTATCATCCATTGTATATTTTGTCGGAAGGAAATAAGCGCTTATGCTTACGCAGAAAAAAATCATTGAGACTATCATCCAGTATAACCCAAAAGAAAAATATATTCCGACTGCAAACAAGACCAAAAACAACATAAGAAAAATTGTTTTACGAGGATGGTCCTTAAACGGAAACGATTGCCAGTTCATATTCTTATATATAGTCTTCTACTAGTGACCAGTGGTCAGTGGCCAGTGGTCAGTTTCAAGAAAAATACTTTTTATTATTTTATAGTTCATAGTTTTACATTAAGTGACTAGTGGTCAGTTTTGCAAGAAGACCATTTATCATTTTTCTCAACGTTATAATTTTTATACTTAATTGATTTAAATCGGGTTCGCTTATATATTTTAATTCCATAGAGATAGTCAACTGGGTATCCAGTTCTGCTAAAGAACCCAGTGTTATATAAAGAAATTGTCTAAATTCTTTTGAATGTTGTCTTGCTTGTCCTTCAGCAATATTTGAAGGGATAGAAATTGCAGACCTATGTATCTGGTCAATTAAAGCATACCTTTCAGATTCAGGAAATTTTTTAGTTAGCTTATAAATATCTTTAACTAAATCTATACCTTTTTGCCAAATAAACAATTCCTTGTAAGACTTAATTTTTTCACCTTTCATCTGTCTCCTACTTTCTGACCACCGACCACTCTCCACTGACCACTTTTATTTGACGGCAAGATATGTTTTTACAACTTCGCCGATATACATTCTGTGATAATCAGTTTTCCCGTAATTTCTTTCTATTCTTTCATCAAGAAATTGTTTTGGAATAAGGTCCTGGTAATACATTTTTTTACATTCCATTACAAGTCGAGCTTCTTCAAAGTAAACACCCAGGGCGCCTTCTTTCGGAGTAAGCCCGGTTTTTTTAATCTTATCAACGTCTCTGCCCGACCTTCTTCCGCAAAACTTCAGAGCTTCCCTGTATCTCTTTTCAAAAAACGAAAGCGTAAATGAATCGGTTTTTTCCATAAATTCAAATGTGTATCTTGAGGGACGTATTACGATATAACATACGTCAACTTTCCATAACACCCCAAGCCCACCCCAAGATGCCGTCATTGTGTTGAACTTTTTAATATCGCCTGCGGTAATCAACATCCAGTCTTTGCCTATTAGCTTAAAAACATTGTCTTTAATAGTTAAGGGGGCAATCTCTTCAAAATGCTTTTTGTTTAATACCGGCTTTATTTTTTCTATCATTTTATCCTGTAAATCCTGTCTAAACTATTATACGTTTTCTGTTCCCCTGAGTAGGGTAGATAGGGCTTTTATGCCCTATCAAATTAAATCGCTGCTCTATCAGGCAAAGCATAAAAGCCTTGCCTACCCAAAATTATCTGTTTATGTTTTTTCACATAGACGGACACGATACCGTGCCTAACGGCAGTCAGGAATCGTGTCCCTACAATTCGTAATTCAACATTTAGCATTCTTTTTTATTCTTTCAACAGATTATAAGTTTCTTCCAGTGATTGGGATACGACTTTTGTGTTCGCGACTATCGGCATAAAGTTTGTATCGCCGTTCCAGCGCGGAACTATGTGAATATGTAAATGCCCTTCTACTCCTGCGCCTCCAACTTTCCCGACATTTATCCCGATGTTAAACCCGTCCGGTTTTAATTTGTCTTTGATTTTTGATACGCATTTTTGAACCATCGTAAATACTTCGGAAAGTTCCGCGGGGGACAACTCTTCAATGTTTGCAACGTGTCTTACAGGGGTAACCATAATATGTCCTGCATTGTAAGGGAAAGTATTTAATACCGCAAAAGCTTTATCACCCTGTATAATTATATACAATTTATTATCACAAAATATACAACTGTTAGATTTATGCGCAGTTGTTTTTACGTATTCCGAACGCCATGGCGCCCATAACTTTTCCAAACCCTGTTGAATCGGCTGAGGCACAGGAGGTTGTTTACTCGGCGGGAATACGGATTTTGTATTGGGGCCTGCAGATTGCAGATTTTGTGCTTTGTCTTGTGGTTTGTCCGAAGGTTGGGAAGCTGATTGAGGTACAGGGGTATCGGGTGTAGTTAAGGGTTCTTTGGGTAAGGCATTTGTAGTTTTGAAATGTAACTTTGCTGCCATTCCTAACCCCTGGAAGCCGTATTTTTGTATAAAAGCGCGAGCAGCAACATCAACCAGACTTGCGCCTCTTGGCAATTCCATATTATATTTGGCAGATAGTTTTTCTATGTTTTCAATGAATTTATTTTTAGCAAGTATTGAAGCGGCGGCAACGGCAATATCCTCTTCTCCTCTTACTTTCTGGAGAAGTTTTATTTGTTTGCCTTTTTTCATCAGGGCGTTTTCAATATAAGATACGTCTCCGAATTTATCTGCAATTGCAAGAGGACATTCCTGCTGGGATAAAAGATTTTCAATCGCTCTTGCATGTCCCCAGGCAAGAAGATGATTAAGGTTTTTCATTTTAGAATATAAGTCATTGTATTTTTCTATTCCGATTTCAACTACGGAACAGAGACAAGCATCGTAAATACCCTTGCTTATTCTTTTAATTTGATTATCGCTCAATTTTTTGGAATCTCTAACTCCAAGTTCACGAAGCGCAGGAAGTGATTTCTCATCTACAAGGACTCCCGCAATAACAATTCCGCCAAAATAATCGCCTTTGCCGGCTTCATCCGTTCCTATCCAGCAATTCATAGTTTCCCCCTTTTATTATTTTCATATATATTAATACTCTTTTTTATCTTTATTGTCAATGTAATTATTGTTTAGGGGTTAAATATTATCTTTTATTTTGCCATTTTAAGAAATTGTTATATCCATAGAAATACCTTCTTGACAAACAGGATATTATAATTTAGCTTTTTTTCGTTAGTATAAAAATAATGAAAGACTGGCATGCGGCATTGCAACTAATAGCCGTTGGCTGGTATATAGCTTTGAGCCTACTTATTCCTTTTGGTATCGGGTTATGGCTTGATAAAACTAAATTCCATTCTTTCCCTAAGCTTACCTTTACGGGTGTTGGTATTGGCACTGTAGTTATGGTTTTCGGAGTATATAAAATGCTAAAAGAAATTATGAAAACGGAGAATAATACCACGAAAGTACGAAAGCACGAAAAAACAACCACAGAGAACACAGAGAAAAAAAAAGATAACAATTCATAATAACTGATAAAAGAATGGAGATAAAAAACAGAGAGAACACAGAGGACAGAAAGATAGTGGACAGTGGTGAGTGGACAGTAAAAAGCTAAGAGCAAAAAGATGAAAGGGAAGAAACTAAAAAAGTTTATTATTTTCGCTTCGGTTACGTTAGTTCTTTTTGTGATTAGCTTTGTTGGCGGGACACTCGGGACTGCCTTATTAAACAGAGGTTCGACTATGGGGCTTCTTAGTATCCCAAAACCCGCCCCGGAACTTCCGGCGCAAATAATTTTCTATATAGGATATTTCCCCGTAACCAATACAATTTTAACTTCATGGATTACAATGTTGGCATTATTGTGCCTATCTCTTTGCGCAACCCGAAAAATGAAACTTATCCCAAAAGGCGCACAAAATGTATTTGAGGCAATCATTGAAGCATTGCTTGATTTTATGGAAGGCGTAGCAGGCAAGAAAAATGCGCGCAGGTTTTTCCCTGTAGTAGCAACTATTTTTCTTTTCGTAATTACTAACTCGTGGTTAAGTTTGCTGCCGGGTTTTGGAAGCATTCTTATCGGAACGCACGAAGGCGAAGCGCATTTGTTAAGAGGCGCGAATACGGATATAAACCTGCCGTTAGCTCTCGCAATCGTAGCTTTTGTTTCAATAGAATTTTGGGGAATAACCGAAGTCGGGTTTTCAAAATACATAAGCAAATTTACGAATTTTAAAAGATTTTTCCGTGGTATAGGACAGCTTCTTACGGGCAAATTTAAAACGGCTTTCGGAGACATATTTTCCGGGATAATAGATATTTTTGTCAGTTTGCTGGAAACGATAAGCGAGTTTGTTCGGCTTTTAAGCTTCACTTTCAGACTTTTTGGAAATATGACGGCAGGTGAAATATTATTGTTGGTCGTTACTTTTCTTGTGCCGTGGATAATGCCGGTACCGTTTTACGGGTTGGAATGTCTGGTCGGATTTATACAGGCGTTTATTTTTAGCGGGCTGACGCTCGTGTTCGCAACGATTGCAACGACAGGGCATGAAGAAGAACATTAAGAAATAGTTGCCAGTGATGAGTGGGCAGTGGATAGTAGAGAGAGAACAGAAAGAGTGAAATGAAAAAGTTATTAACGAGTCTGGTTTTGTTTTCTCCGTTAAGTGTATTTGCGGATAATTTGGTATTTAACGGTGGGTTTGATATGACACCGTGGGATACGGGATGGGTAGTTGCTGGGAAAGATACCAACGGAGGTGCTTTTGGAGTTCAAGCAGATACGATTAATCATTCCTCCCAAAAGAGTTGCTATATTTGGACATTTACGGCTTCCGGTGCATGTGGTTGGAGAGCAATTACTCAAACAATATACCCTCCCGCAATAAACTGCACCTGTAGAGCATTTTTAAAATATAATATAGGGTATTGGTATGGTAGTTATGCAGACGTAGCAATTGAAATAAATATAAATAATAAATGGAAAACGGAATGGAGTGATATGGCAATATATAGTGGGGAAAGCATAGATTCTACGAAAAATTGGATTAACTGGGAAAAAGTTTATACTGGACATGATACTATAAGAGGAATTTATTTTGAGGCAGGTAGCGGAACATACTCCCCCGATAACATGTCTGGGGCAAATTTGTTCATAGATGATGTCTATATTTCCGGGGAAGAAATAGGAATAGAAGAAAAATCAAACATTAAAACCCCTTCGACTACGCTCAGGGCAAGTCCAAATCCGTTTGTGCAAAAAACAGTGGTCAGTGGACAGTGGTCAGAAGGAAATGAAATACAGATTTATGATGTTGCGGGGAATTTAGTAAAAGAAACAAAAGATAATATTATCGGAAAAGATTTAAAAGCGGGTATATATTTTATTAAATTAAAATCGCAGGATTACAAAAAATTAGTTAAAATAATAAGAGTGAAATGAAAAAGTTATTAACGAGTCTGGTTTTGTTTTCTCCGTTAAGTGTATTTGCGGATAATTTGGTATTTAACGGTGGGTTTGATATGACACCGTGGGATACGGGATGGACAAAAACCGATGAACTACATGGAGATGCAGGAGCGTATGCCAAGTTTTCCTCTACTTTATATTACTCTATTCCACAGAGTTGTAGTCTCTATGCCTATGCATACTATCATCCTTCCCAACCTGCACGCGCCTCATCAATAATTTATCAAAAAATCCAACCTTCCGTTTCCTGTACGTGTAAGGTATCTCTTTACCGTTTTTGTAACGGGGGATGGGCAGCAGGAATGTTTATTCATGCAAATATAAATAACGAAAACACATCACTTGCTGCAGAGGCATGTGTTGAAAATGACACTGCATGGATAAAAAAGGAATTCATATTTAACGAAACAGACACTCTAAGCGAAATTTCTTTTGAAGCTACTTCAGATCCTTCAACAGCAGGTAGTCCAGTAGAAATGATACTTTTAATTGATGATGTCTATATTTCCGGGAAAGAAATAGGAGTGGAAGAAAAATCAAACATTAAAAATCAAATATCAAAAATAGAAGCATTTCCTAATCCGTTTATTCAACAAACCGTCATTCGTTATTCGGGAATTGTTGGTCTGGGCAGTAAAACGAATATACAGGTTTATGATGTTGCGGGGAAATTAGTCGAAGAAACAAAAGATAATATCATTGGAAAAGATTTAAACACGGGCATATATTTTGCTAAATTAAATACAGATAAAAACAATACATTTGTAAAACTTATTAAATTAAAATAATAAAACATAGTGGACAGTGGTCAGTGATGAGTGGGAAGAAAGAAAAATTTGAAATAGAAAAAGATAAAAAGAAAATATAAAATAAAGGGAGGTAAGAAATGGATGCAGCAGCAATGAAGATGTTAGGTGCAGGTTTAGCAATAGGATTAGGACTTCTTGGGCCGGGAATAGGAATCGGCTTACTCGGTTATGGCGCAATGCAAGCACTCGGACGTAATCCGGAAGCAAAAGGTCCGATAATGACCAATATGATTTTGGCTATCGCTTTTGCCGAAGCATTAGGTATTTATGCTTTAATCGTAGCTATTATATTGGCAATGGTAGCAAAATAAATTAAAAATCAAAAATTAAAATGCAAATATCAAGGAAAGATATTTGGTTTTTCCAGCGAAGCTGGATAAGTTGGTCTAATCCAGCCAAGGCGGGAAAGTCCAACTAATGAGATTTGATTTTTGATATTTACTTTTTAATTTGATTATGGGGGGTGAAAGTGGAAGGGTTAGGAATTAATTTACCTACACTATTAGCACAGCTTATTAATTTTACTATTTTATTGCTTATACTTTATTTTGCTGCATACAAGCCTATTCTTAAAATGCTTGACCAACGCTCTACAAAAATAAAAGAAAGTATGGAACAGGCAGAAGCAATAAAACAACAAACCGTTAATACGGAAAAAGAAATTAAAGCCCAACTTGATACTGCCCGTAAAGAAGGATTAAAGCTGGTAGAACAGTCGAGTTTAATGGGAGAAAAATTAAAAGAGGAAGCAAAAAAAGAAGCAAGACAGGAAGCGGAAAACCTTGTCGCTAAAGCTAAAATAGAGATTTCCCGCGAGCGCGATGAAACCATAGAACAATTAAGAAAAGAGTTTATTAACGTTGCAGTCTCCGCGGCAGAAAAAGTAATTGAACAAAGCCTGGACAAAGAAAAACACCGTCATATTATTGAAGAAGTTTTAAAAGAAAATCCTGTTTTGAAGAAGAGCTAATAAATTATGTCTATTACTATATCGGGTAAAAGGTATGCGCAGGCTATATTGCAAATAGCCAAAGAAGACAATCAAATAGCGGAATGGCAAACCGCTTTGATAAAAATGACAGAAGCCTTGAACGATATGGATTTTACACATATCTTAGAAAACCCAAAATTGCATTTTGACAAGAAAAAAGAGTTTATAGATTCTCGCTTGAAAGATCTGATTCCAAAGTCTTTAAACTTATTATATTTATTAACAACAAAAGATAAATTAAAACTTATTCCTTATATTACCAGTGAATACGGACAACTTCGTAATGCTTACGAAGGCATTGAAACCGCTACGATAACTACTGCCATTCCTTTTGACGACAAAGAAAAGAAAGACCTGACGCTCAATCTCGAGAAATCAACCGGGTATAAAATAGTATCCGATTTTAAAGTCGCTTCGGACATTATAGGCGGAATTATTATAAAAATTGGAAATAAACTTGTTGATGGAAGTACTAAAAACAAATTAAATCTCTTAAAAGAAGCCTTACTAAAACAACAAAACTTGCCCGGCGACGGTCCGGCAAAAGAGGGGAAAACCTATGGCAAATAAAGGAAATGAAATTATCTCTGTAATCAAAGAGCACATTAACGAGTTCGGCTCTAACGTAACTGTATCCGATGTCGGGACCGTTATCGAAGCGGGAGACGGCATTGCCAGAATTCACGGCCTCGGTGGAGCAAAATACAACGAGTTAATACAATTCCACACCGGAGCGATGGGGCTTGTTTTGAATCTGGAAGAGGACAATATTTCTGCCGTTATATTTGGCGATTACACGAAAATAAAAGAAGGGGATGAAGTAAAATGCACGGGAAGAGTTATTGAAATACCCGTAGGAGACGGACTTATTGGTCGAGTAGTAAATCCTCTTGGAGAACCTCTGGACGGGAAAAGTCCTATCAAATCCTCCAAAACAAGACCTATAGAAAAAGTAGCTCCTGACCTTACTTTAAGAAGTCCGGTAAACACTCCGATATATACCGGTATGAAAGCTGTAGATGCCATTGTTCCAATAGGCAGGGGACAACGAGAATTAATCATCGGTGACAAATCTACCGGAAAATCGGCAATCGCCATTGACACTATTATACGGCAAAAAGGAGAAAATCTTATATGCATCTATGTCGCTATCGGGCAAAAAACGGCTAAAGTCGCCCAAACGGTAGCTACATTAGAAAAATACGGAGCGATGGAACACACCATAATCGTTGCTGCCAATGCTTCTGACCCTGCGCCTCTTCAATATATAGCGCCTTTTGCAGGTTGCGCAATCGGTGAAGAATTTATGGAACAGGGCAAAGACGCTCTTATTATTTATGACGACCTTTATAAACATTCATGGGCTTATAGACAAATTTCTTTGTTATTAAGAAGACCACCCGGAAGAGAAGCATACCCGGGAGATATTTTCTATTTACACAGCAGGTTGCTGGAAAGAGCTGCAAAACTTTCTGCCGAGCTTGGAGGCGGGTCTTTGACGGCGCTACCTATAGTTGAAACACAGGCGGGAGACGTATCCGCTTACATACCAACTAACGTAATTTCCATTACGGACGGACAAATTTATCTTGAAGCGGATTTATTTAATTCAGGGATTCGTCCTGCGATGAATGTGGGCTTATCGGTATCCAGAGTCGGCGGCGCAGCACAATCCAAAGCTATGAGGCAGGTTGCGGGAAAATTGAGATTGGAATTAGCTCAATTCCGCGAACTTGCAGCTTTCGCTCAATTCGGAACGGCAGATTTGGACAAGACTACAAAAAATCAATTAGAGAGAGGCAAGCGTATTACCGAGGTTTTGAAACAACCTCAATACATACCAATGTCTCTGGACAAAGAAGTCGTTATCCTGTATGCGGTTATTAACGGGTATCTTGACGATGTTCCCGTAGAACAAGTACCTTCTTTCGAACAGAAATTTCACAAATTCATAGAAACAAATTATCCCGATGTAGGCAACAGAATAAACAAAGAAAGAGAATTAAAACCGGATTTGGAAGCGGCATTAAAAAAAGCAATCGTAGAGTTTAAGAAAACAATATCTTAAAATGATTAGTCCAAGAGTCTTAAGGCGTCGTATAAAAAGTATCCAGAGCACTGCTAAAATCACCAAAGCCATGGAGATGATAGCTACTGCCAAAATGCGCAGGACGCAGGAACAGGCTCTTGCCGGCAGACCTTATTCCGAAAAAATCAATCAGGTAATTTCCGATTTATCTGCGGCATCTTCCGTCAACGGAATCATTCATCCTTTATTAGAAAAAAGAGCTGTCAAGAAAGTCGCCGTAATTCACATTACTACTGACAGGGGACTTTGTGGAGGACTTAACGCCAATATGAACCGTATGACTTCTACTTTTATATTAAAACAGGGCATCCCGGTTACGCTTATTACGGTCGGTCGTAACGGCAGAGATTTTATGACAAGATGTGAATGCAATGTAAGAGCAGAGTTTACTGGAATCAGCGACAAACCGATTTTGTTTGATACTTTGCCAATATCTCAGGTAATTATAGATGATTACACAAAAGGCGTTTATGATGTTGTTTATATTGCCTATCCCCGATTTGTTTCTACTATGATACAGCGTCCAACCATACAACCTTTGATTCCGGTAAAACCAACGATATTCCAGCCGTCTCAAACTTTGGAATACATTTATGAGCCTGACACGTATTATGTTCTCGGGCAGTTGTTGCCGAGGTTTGTGCAAATGGAAGTATATCACGCGATATTGGAATCTATTGCAAGCGAACAATCCGCAAGGATGATAGCAATGCGTAACGCAACGGATAACGCTAATGACTTTGTTAAAAATTTAACCGTTACTTTGAATAAAGCGCGACAAGAAATGATTACCACGGAGCTTCTTGATATTACGGCAGGCGCAGAAGCGTTAGTTAAATAAAATGACATAAATTAGGGGGATAAGTGGCAAAATTTTTTATAAAGAAATGCCCGGACTGTGGAGACAATCTTGTGAAGTCAAAAACTAATACGTGTGGGTACACTACTTATTTCTGGGCAAAACCATGGGGGAAATTTATAGGAACTACTAACGAACCTATTTTTCCCTGGTTATGTATGAAATGTGGTAGAGTATTTTTATATATCGATGAAAAACAACTTAATACTGTAAAACAAGAATATGAGCATGAGAAATTAACTTTTCATTAAAACATTGAACGTTAAAATGAAATAAATTAGGGGGTTAAATGGCAAAAGGCAAGGTAGTTCAGGTAATCGGGACAGTTGTTGACATTGAATTTCCGCCGGATGAATTACCCGGAATTTATAATGCAATTGAAATCAGTCCGCTTGAGAAAGGCGGAGATAAAATTATACTTGAAGTCCAACAACATACAGGCAATAACTGGGTTCGCTGTTTATCATTGTGTCCCACGGAAGGATTACAACGAGGTCTTGAAGCCGTAGATACCGGTGCGCCTTTAAAAGTCCCTGTAGGCAAAAATACACTCGGCAGGTTATTTAATGTTTTCGGAAATCCTCTGGATGGTATAGGAGAAGTAAAATCCGAAGAGCGCTGGTCTATCCACAGAGAACCTCCTACATTGGAACAACAGGAAACTACTCCACAAATACTTGAAACCGGAATCAAAGTCCTTGACCTTATTACCCCGTTTACAAAAGGCGGCAAAGTCGGCGCTTATGGAGGCGCAGGTGTCGGGAAAACGGTTGTCATTATGGAACTTATTCGTAATATCGCTACGGAACACGGAGGTTTTTCGGTCTTTGCCGGCGTAGGAGAGAGGTCTCGAGAAGGAAACGACTTATGGCTGGACATGAAAAACTCCGGCGTTATTGATAAAACGGTTCTTGTTTTCGGGCAGATGAACGAACCTCCCGGTGTAAGAGCCCGTGTTGCTTTGACCGGTGTTACTATGGCAGAATATTTCAGGGATAAACAAGGACAGGATGTCTTGCTCTTTATTGATAATATTTACAGGTACGTACTTGCAAATATGGAAGTCTCGGCTTTATTGGGAAGAATGCCTTCCGCCGTAGGTTACCAGCCAACTCTTGCTACCGATATCGGAGCGCTGGAAGAAAGAATCACTTCAACAAAACACGGGTCTATTACTTCTTTCCAGGCTATTTACGTTCCTGCCGACGATTATACCGACCCGGGCATTGTAGCCACTTTCGGACATCTGGATGCCGTAATTGCTCTTGAACGTTCTATCGTAGAGTTGGGCATTTATCCTGCCGTTGACCCGTTAACTTCAAATTCCCGTATTCTTGACCCGTTAATTGTCGGAGAAGAACATTATCAGGTAGCACGCGGGGTACAAAAAGTTTTACAAAGATATAAAGATTTACAGGATATTATTGCCATTCTTGGGATAGAAGAGTTAAGCGAAGAAGACAGAATTCTCGTTGCTCGCGCCCGTCGTATTCAAAAATTCCTTTCCCAGCCAATGTTTGTGGCAGAAAAATTCGCCAACTTGCCGGGCAGATATGTTCCCGTTAAAGAGACGGTTAAAGGATTTAAAGAACTTCTGGAAGGCAAATATGACCATCTTCCGGAATCTGCTTTTTATATGATTGGCAAAATCGAGGAAGCCGAAGAGAAAGCTAAAACATTATCAGGTGCAGAGGCCTAGGTAAAAACAAATGGCTACTTTTAAATTAGAAATAGTTACGGTTGAACGGTTATCTTTTTCCGACAACGTCAATGTTCTTGTTGCACCGGGAGTTAACGGACAACTTGGTATTTTGCCGAACCACGCTCCGTTAATGACTATGCTTGAGCCCGGAGAACTTATCATAAAAAAAGGCTCCGAAGAAACTTACTGGGCGATTACGGGTGGGTTTCTTGAAGTTCGTCCGGATAAAGTAATCATTCTCGCCGATGCCTGTGAATTGGCAACCGAAATAGATGTCTCAAGGGCAGAGGAGGCTAAGCGCAGAGCGGAAGAAAGATTAAAGCAAAAATCCTCCGGTATTGATGTTACGCGCGCAGAAACCGCATTAAGACGTTCCCTTATTCGCTTGAAAATCGCGGAAAAACATAGATAGAATCTGTTTATATCTGTGGTATTCTAATTACTTTGGGGCTTCTTTTAGAATTGAAATCTCTTGCAAGGCAATTTCTTCGCTTCCCACTCCTTTAGATTTCTCGTATTCAACGTGTACCCTTAACGAATCTCCTATATGTATCCTTTTCCTGGCTTCTTTAGCATCCTTAGGAGATATTGTCAAATATACGTCCTTGGTTTTTGTACGCAGTTTGATTTGAAATATATCTTTTTCAAATACGCCTGCCCTGAAAAATCTGCAACTTTCAACTACTCCTTCAATGTCATCAACTTGTTTACCACAACCAATCAAGCAAGTTAAAACAAGTAAAAATAAAGGCCTCTTCATCTTTGTTTTAACCATCCAAGATAAACTTCTCTATTTTTTCCCGTATACCTTTTGCCGACAACCCATATTTTTCAAGTATAAAATTTCTATTACCCTGTTCTATAAACATATCCGGCAAACCAAGTCTTAACAAGTTTACACTACAGCCTGCTTCATTAAACATTTCCATTACAGCGCTTCCAAACCCACTATTAAGAGTATTTTCTTCAATAGTTATAATTTTAGTATCTTTGAATTGCATAAATAATTCTTTATCCAGAGGTTTAGCAAATCTTGCGTTTACTAACCCTACCGGCAAATCTTTTACGGCTTCCATTGCCATATAAACCATCGAACCTATTGCAAAAATCGTTCCTTTGTCCCCGGATTTCAATACTTCCGCCTTACCATAAGGTATGTTTTGAAGTTCAGTCTTTTCAACTCCCGTTATTTTGCTGCGCGGATATCTTATTACAATTGGAAAATTATTGTTTACTGCCGTATAAAGCATAGAGCGTAATTCGTTTTCATCTTTAGGGGAGCATATTACAAGGTTTGGAATACAATGCAGATAAGACAAATCAAAAGTCCCCTGGTGTGTTGGCCCATCTTCTCCAACAATCCCTGCACGGTCTACAGCAAAAATAACAGGCAAATTCTGGAGACATATATCGTGTATCAACTGGTCCAGCCCACGCTGGAGGAAAGTAGAATATATTGCACAAATAGGTTTGTATCCTTTTGTAGCGATGCCTGCAGCAAAAGTCAATGCATACTCTTCCGCTATGCCTACATCAAAAAATCTTTCGGGAAGTTCCTTGCGGAACTCGTTCAAGCCTGTACCTTCAGGCATTGCGGCAGTAATGGCAACTATGCGGGAATCAGTTTTTGCAAGCTCGGTAATGGTCTCTCCAAATACATCACTATAAGTATTGCTTTTTGATACGGATTCTCCCGTATCTATACTAAATGCACCAATACCGTGGAATTTTGTGGGTTCTGCTTGCGCAAAGTTATAGCCTCTGCCTTTATCCGTAAGGATATGAACGAGCACCGGTTCTTTCAGTGTTTTTATATACTTAAAGTTTTCCGTCAATAATTCTATGTTATGCCCGTCCAAAGGTCCAATATATCTTAAACCAAGTTCTTCGAAAAGCATAGTTGGTACTGCTAAATTTTTTAATCCTTCTTTTAGCCTTCGTACAGAATCTTTCGCTGCACTACTTATCCAGGAAGGAAGCTTGTCCAAAAGTTCCCACGTGTCTGTTTTGAATTGAGTATAAAGTGGAGTAGTAACTATTTTATTTAAGTAATGCGCCACCCCTCCGACATTTTCCGATATGGACATTTTATTGTCGTTAAGGACTATTATTATGTCTTTACGTAAAAAACCCGCTTGATTCAATCCTTCGTAAGCAAGACCTCCCGTTAGCGCGCCGTCCCCGATAACCGCTACAACTTTATATTTTTCTTTATTTAAGTCTCTTGCAGTGGCAATCCCCATTGCCGCAGCTATTGAAGTAGATGCATGCCCTACTCCGAAATCGTCATACTCGCTTTCGCTTCGTTTTGGAAATCCCGAGAGACCATCATATTGACGAATAGTATTAAACTTTTCCCGTCTGCCCGTAATTAGTTTATGGGGATATGCCTGGTGTCCAACATCCCATATTATTTTATCCGTAGGAGCATCAAATATTTTATGAAGAGCAAGAGTCAATTCAACTACACCAAGCGAGGGAGCAAGATGCCCGCCGTTTTTGGATATTACATTTATTATTTCTTCCCTTATTTCTCCTGCAAGTTCTTTCAACTCATCCGTATTTAATTTTTTTACATCTTCAGGAGAATTGATATTGTTAAGGTATTTATAGATCATTTATTTTTTTACTATTGTTGTTATTTCAAGCATTCCGTCTATTACTTTTATTTTTATCTTTGAAACATCTATTGTAAGAGGCAAATCAAACCTTTTTTCCAGTTTCCCGTAAATAAGTTCATTTAAATAATAAGTACCTTCCGGCCTTTCCCTGAATGCAATTATTTCAATGGCATCTGCGCTACCGGTAATGTTAATATCGGATTTCTTTATTCCAGGCACTTCAATTCTAATAATCATTTTGTTACCCTTACCGACAATTTCAGTTGCCATAATTCTCGGTTGTTCAAGGCTTATAGGCACTCTCAATAAATCCCATTCCTGCTTTAACATTTTATGCAAGCTTTCATGGACAGAAACAGGAGTTTGAATAACCTCCAACTCCTGGCATAACCCTAATGCAAATTTCAAAGTATCTGCAATTGCCCTGCAAGAAAAACATTCGTTAAGATGGGTTTCTATCTGTTTATTTAATTTGGGAGACAAGGCACCATCTATATAATCAGATATGTATTTTAATATTTCGTTACATTTCATATTTTTTTGCCACTAAAATAATTTACTAGTTGGTTTCTCATATATAATCTTGCTCTTAATATCCTTGATTTTACTGCCGTGAGTGAAATCCCCAAAACCTTAGCTACTTCCAAATTAGAAAGTTTTTCCACATCTCTCAAAATGAAAACGGTTCTGTATTCAGGTGGCAAAGATTTTATTGAGTTGTCTATAACTTTTTTCAACTCGTCCCTTGCCATACTGTCCGTTATATTCATAGCAGTAGACGGCACTTGCGCCCAGTTTACATCGTCTTCTAACTGTAGCGTATCAGAAAATTTGTTTTGTTCTTTTTTCCTTGCTCTCAGTCTCATAAGAGCAGAATTCGTTGTTATTCTATACGCCCAAGTAGAGAAATTCGACTTACCATGAAAGCTGTCCAACGCCTTAAATATAGAAATAAAAGCATCCTGTAATGCATCTTTGGCATCATCTTGGTTGCCAGTTATTTTATAAGTAAGAGTGTAAAGCTTATCTTCATATCTGTTTACTAATTCGTCAAAAGCTTCGTAATCGTGTGCAAGCGCTTTTTTAACAAGCTCATTATCTGACAATGTTTTTAAGTCTACTTTTTGCTCTTCGGCAATCACTTTGTTTTTAGAAGCTCTTATTCCGCCATCTTTGGCGGGATTAGGGCTTCCTATCTCCAGCTCTGCTGGGGTAGAAGCTCCTATCTTGCTTACTGCTAAAATCTCTGAGCCTGTCACGGGAGCCCCCCGACAAACTCTTACTTTCTTCTGGTATCGCGAACTTTAGATTCCAATTCTTTAATTTTTCTTTTTGCTATGTCAAAACATTCATCAACCATAGCTTGCAAATCATAGCCTTCTTCCTTGATTATAAACATTGACATTTTACGCATTTTTACCTGAAGTTCTATTGACTCCCTATGAGAATTCCTTTGGGCGTTACCTTCCATTGCGATAATGATATCTATGGAAGATAATCTTTCTGAACATTTTTCCAGTTTAAGTAATTTTTCATTTATTATTTTTGTTATTGCCGGCGAACTTTCCATATGACGCCACGAGATATTACTCTGCATCTTTGCCCCCTATTTATTTCTAATTATCTTCAAGTCCCGTCCCGCCAAGGCGGGATTACAATTATTATTCCAGAGTTCCTATTGCCTTTTCCACTTCTTCAACTATTTCGCCTGACTTCACTACTTCGGCAAGTTTATTAATGTCTCCGCATAATGGACGATCAGCATCAAGATATTTGACATACTTACGAACGACATCATACGCTTTTTTCGTCCCGGTTCCCAGCAATGCCGGATTGAGAAAATCAGCAGCCTGAGCAGAAGCCATTAACTCAATCGCAATTACTGCATTTGCATTATCAATTATTTGTCTTGCTTTTAAGGCAGAAGTCATCCCCATGCTTACAAAATCTTCCTGATCAGCAGCAGCCGGAATAGAACCTGTTGAAGCCGGATGGCTTAAAATTCTGTTTTCACAAACTAAAGCGCCGGCAGTATATTGAGTTAACATCAACCCGGAAAACATCCCCGCCCCTTTAGTTAAGAAAGGAGGAAGACCGGCATTTAAATGCGAATTCATAAGTCTGTTTGTTCTGCGTTCAGATAAAGCACATATCGTTGTAACCGCTATGGCAATAAAATCAAGTCCAAAAGCCATCGGAGTTCCCTGAAAATTTGCGCCGCTTATACAAGTGCCGCCATCATCTTCAAAAAACAAAGGGTTATCCGCAACTCCGTTTATCTCGGTTTCAAATATCGTTCTGACATATTTTACGGTATCTTTGCCCGATCCGACTACTTGCGGAGTGCTTCTGAGACTATACGCATCCTGCACCTTTTTACCTTTTCGTTCTAATAATTTACTTTTTTCAGTTATTTTTCTTATATTTGCCGCGCACTCAACAGAACCAATATGCCCACGCGCCTTATGGAGTCTTTCGTCATACGCGTTCATATTGGCATTTAAAACTTCAAGAGTCATTGCAGCAGCTATCTCCGAAGTTTTCAGCCATCTGCTTGTATCATGAATGGCTAATAACCCTATTCCCGTTATGACATTACTTCCGTTTATGGTAGCAAGTCCGTCGCGAGCTTCAAATTCAATTATTGGGATTCCTGCTTTTTCCATTGCTTCTTTACCGCTTAATCTTTCGCCTTTGTAAAAAGCTTCTCCCTCTCCCATAAGCACAAGCGCCATCTGGGCCATAGGGGAAAGGTCTCCGCAAGCACCAACCGAACCCTTTTCACACATAACAGGCGTAACTCCATTGTTCAACATTTTCGCCAGCGTTTCTACGATAATGGGACGAACCCCTGAGTGCCCTGCAGATAATGCTCCTATACGACTAAGCATAGCAGCGCGAACAACTTCAATGGGCATAGGATTCCCGTAACCTGCAGCGTGACTATATATTATATACTTTTGAAAATCTTTTACCTGCTCCGTAGAAAGAACAACTTCAGAAAGTTCGCCTATGCCGGTAGTAACTCCATACATTACTTCTTTATTACGGATTTTTTTATCTACAATATTTCTGCATTTTTGAATTTTTTCTATTGCTTCCTTTGGCAACTCGATTTTTTCATTAAAACGAACTACGTTTACTACATCTTCAACAACCAACTTTTTGCCTATCTTTACACTATTACTCATAATATGCCTCCACCCCCGTCTTTCCCGCAATTGCGGAACAAGCTTATCGCTCAAGACGGATAAGTTTTACTTACGAATCTCAAGTTTTTTCTGAAGCCATGTATTCAATTTGGCTAATTTAATTACTTCCTGTGTCCCACTCTTCATATCTTTTATGGCAACAGAATGAGTTTTAAATTCATCGGGTCCTGTTATAACAACAAAAGGTATTTTCTTTCGGCTTGCATATTTAAATTGTTTGCCGATTTTTATTGCTTCGGGATATACTTCTACCCCCACGCCTGAATTTCTTATATCTTTGGCAACTTGAAGAGCATATTTTGTGGTTGGATCATCAAAGAGCGTAACAAGAAATTTGACTGGGGAAGCAAATTTAGGATTCATATCGAGCTTATCCATAACCATTAACACTCTCTCAAGTCCTATTGATATCCCTACAGCAGGAATATCCTTATCATTAAATTTCCCTATTAAGTTGTCATACCTTCCGCCACCTGCAACACTTCCAACCTTTGTACCTTCGATAATAGTTTCAAAAATTGGACCGGTATAATAATCAAAACCTCTTGACAACCAGGGGTCAAACATTATATGTTTCATATTGCATCCTAGATTTTCAAGATGTGAGAATAAAGTTCTTACCTGTGCTATTCCTTCTTTGTTAGGAAGCAACTTTTCTAGTTGAGCAATAGGTTGCCCCAAAGAACTAATTATCTTTTCTTTAGTTTCTTTTGATAAGCCGAGAACTTCAAAATTTTCTTTAACTCCATCAATTCCTATTCTGTCTCGTTTATCCATAGCCCTGAAAAGCTCAAATTCTTTACTTTTGTCTACTCCACTGTATTCGCAAATAGTTTGCAACAATCTACGACTATTTATTTTAGTCATAAATTTCTTGAAACCAACGGCTTCAAATATTTCACTTACCACCATTATAAGTTCAGCTTCTGCAATTACACTTTCCGTTCCAACAATATCAACATCACATTGATAGAATTCTCTGAACCTGCCATATTGAGGTTTATCACATCTCCATACTGTTTGAATTTGATAGCGTTTGAATGGCATAGTAATATCCGGATATGATGACACTACCCGGGCTAACGGAACAGTAAAATCAAATCTCATTCCTACATCTCTCCTTCCTCTATCCTGAAATTTATATATTAATTTTTCTTCGTCACCGTATACATCTTTACCTGATAGAATTTCCCAATATTCTATGGCAGGAGTTTCCATAGGTTCAAAACCGTATTTTTCAAACACACTAGTAATGCGCTGGATAACCCATTGTCTCTTCTTCATATTGTCCGGTAATCTATCGTGCATACCTTGCAAGGTTTGAAGCTTGCTGTTCATATTTTCCCCCTCTCTATTAGGCAAATTTATTGACTCATCCCGATTGTCGGGACAAGGTTTAATCACAAGTTTAGACCTCATCTGTTTTTTAATAACTCAAAAAAATGCTAGCGCAAAAACAATACCCAATGCCGTTCCGCTTAAAACTTCAAGAGGCGTATGTCCCAACAATTCCTGCAATCTTTTATGTTCAAATTGTTTTTTATCATGAATTAAAGTATCTATTAATTTGTTAATGGCTTTCGCTTGTCTGCCCGCTTCTCTCCGTAACCCGGTTGCTTCATACATTACAATAAGACTAAATAATAAAGCTATTGCGAAATCAATAGATCGCACGCCCTGTATAATAGCGACAGAAGTTGAAAGTGACGCAACGCCTGCAGAATGAGAGCTTGGCATTCCTCCGGTTTCAATGAAATATCGAACATTTATTTTGTGTTCGCGCATATACCCAAAGACTATTTTTAAAAATTGGGCTAAAACCACGGCTAACAGATATATTTTTATTACCTTAAATCCTATCATAAGCAAATTAAAACTCAAATATTTTCTATTTTTTGAATCTTACCTTAATTCGTTTGTTTAATTTGTTATATTCAATGCCCACTATTTTACTATAATCCGTTTTTTGAAAATTGCAAGTTTTTTCTTGGGGAAGCTTTTAACTCGATGTTTTACTGTATAAAACAGTTTCAAGGCTAAATTAAAGCCTCTTAAAGTCGAGAAACAAAATTATCAGGTGAGATGTAGTGCGGTTATAACCTTGATGTTTTTCGCTTTTAGTTCATTGTAGATTTCACAAGCTTTCTCAGTACTTTCTATTATCAGTTTTATCCCTTTTGAATCGCAGGCTTCTTTAACGCTGTCTTCTATTTTCATTTCATTGAAAGGGCCAGTTCCAATTATTAAAACCTGTAGTGGAGAATTTAAGATTTTTTGCAAATCTTTAAGTTGAACTAAATGATTTGCATCACGCCACCAGCTTGTTTCTACTTTATCAGGATATACAACCAAATCTCTTGTGTATATAACATCACCAATCGTAACCTGACCAAATTTATACTTTTTAATATCCATTGTTCACTTATATACTACTTCTTTTTAAATTGCAAGTTTTTTCTTTAAAAAGTATTTTTTCTATTCGGCATAACTATTTATTATTAAATAAGTGTTTATTCTAGATAGACGAAAAAAATATTTTTATAATCTAAAACCTATTTCTAATCCACTTGCGGTTGATTGATCTCTAAACTTATAGAAGTGTGCCGAGACGTACGCATCCATCATAGAGAATCCCCATACAAACCCGTCTATCCATAAACAATTATACATCTGTCCGTAATAATAATCTGCATCAGGGCTATTGTTTTCTTCTTTTGCTTTATTTTCTTTAGTCCAAAAATAAATCGTAGCTCCGGCTGCTACACCTTGTAACAAGACAAATACAGCTCCTTTTAGATAATTATGGGTATAGAACTGTCCACCGCCAGGCAAAATAGAAAGCAAAAGAGCAGTATTCGGGTTTTTTTTGCCTATCCGGGGTAGATAAGCCATCCCCACCGTGTTGCCAGAAACAGAAATTTGTTCCACACTACGCTCTGGACTTTGTAGAGATGTATTCTTATCGTTTGATACAGAACCTATATTTATTCCATTGGCAAACAAATCTATTTGTCGCACACTACATCCAAGATTTTGAGATATTATTATAAAAAATATTATATGCATAATTAATACAATAAAGGGGCAGAGAAAATCTCTGCCCCTTTATTGTTAATTTCCAATTCAATCACCGCCATAGCGGGATATTTCATTATTTAACAAGCACTATCTTTCTAGTTTCAATCTTAGAACCGGCTTCTACTCTATAGAAATAAAGTCCAGTAGACACTTTATTTCCCTTTGTATTTTTGCCATTCCAAGTTGTAATATAAGTCCCCGCTTTACGATTTTCATTAACAAGAGTATTTACAAGCTTACCCGTAACATCATATACCTTGACGGCAACATTAGATTCTTTTGGTAACGAGTATTTTATACTTGCAATACCTTTTGCCGGGTTAGGATAAGCAGAAGATACGGTAAAGACATTCGGTCTAGCATTTCCTTCTTCTACGGCAGCTTTTCTTATAACAAAAGCGCTATCCATATAGTTATTATTCAGCACGGTATCTATTAACATAGTCGCATATACTTCATACCACGCGTTTGTTTCTGCTGCTGTGTCCCCAATAACTGTATATGGTTTAAATGCTACCTGTATCGTATCACCTGCAGGAATAGTTATGTTTTTAACATCATAGTAAAACAGTGCAGGGGTAATCAATGATTCAGGAGCAACTGAGTCTCCCATATCAAAAAGAAGAACCATATTCATTTCATATCTCGCCTGGAAGTCAACAGCTGCAGCTCCATTGTTTTTATAGGTAGCGCTAGGAATAATGATATCTCCCGGCGTTAAAGTATCAGGATTATTTATTGAAACGACTTCTACATCTCCTCTTGTAATAGGCTGTTTTGCTCTTATGAAAGGATTCTTATTTGGGTCAAGCGCTGTCTTAGCAATATCATCGTACCCGCTTATATCCAATTCATACGAAAAATGCAAAGTATCGTTAACTATAGGAGCCATTGTCAAAAAGACTTCACAATCAGCCGGCGTCATAGTTAAGTTCATCTTAGGAGCCCATGTTCTACCTTTGTCGAGAGAATAAGAAGCAAATATTTCGCCTGATTCGTAACCTGCTATGCTATACGTATCAATTGGAAACTCAATCCACATAACATAAAGAGTCTTTGTAATCGGGTCTTCTCCAATAACTGGTTTTGCTTGAAGCGCTCCATAATACGGGTACAAAACGTCACTCCATGCGCCACCAACAGGAGCCCATGCGAAAATGGTCGGATACGGATACGAATGATAGGAAATCATACTAACAGAATCATATTCCGAAGAATAATGCCACAATGCGCAACATAAGCCGGGATAATAAGAACCTGCCGATGAAGTCCCTAGGCTTGCATCCGTAACAAGATGAATGTTTTCCTGAGAATCATATATCCCATAAGTATTCCCAACGGAACCTTTTAGATTTGTAATATCATTGTAATGAGAGGGATGACCTGCGGGACGTGATATTAAATCCATAACATCCACTTTTGTTCCCCATGTTTTTCCGCCATCCTGTGATTCTATACATACCATATGACCATTATAAATTGACTCATCCAAAACATCTTTATTCCAAGCTATACACATTTTCTTTGAACCCGGAATTTTTGAAGCAAAAGTGGTATAGCTTATACCTGTGTTTGTATCAAAAGGTGCCCATGCAGACCAATTCCCAGTAGCAATACTTTCTGCAGAGCAACGAGAATAATATGATTTATCCATTTCTGCCGGTTGTCCAAGAGTGCTATCCGTGCTGGCAACAACAATCATATCTCCTGCTCCATCAACTGCAACAACGGGCCATATAGTCTGTGAATCACCGGTTACACAAGGCAATTCTTTTATTACTCCAAACGAGCCCATTCCAGGGAGCGCATCTCCATACACACAACTTCTATTAACGCCTCCAATAAGTCTATGCATAGCAACGACTGCATTTCCTGCGGTATCCAAGTCCATACAACCATATCCATCTCTGGAGGTAGTTTGAACGGGCGTCCCACCATCAAGGCCGGGCCATACCCATGCCGAACCATCATGACAATTATAAAACATATGACGCTCTACTCCTCCGGTGGTAAGTTGTTTCATCCATAATGTATGGGTATAATTATTCCTTGGATCCCATACGGTAAATCTCACCGGGGATAAATTCCATTGCCTGTCATACTGGCTGCACCCAAAAGTATCTCCGCTAACAGCCATAAATTTATTGTAGGTCCCGTAACTTGCCGTAGCAGTTATGTTTCTGTCTTCTACTTTAATGGGCAAAGTATTTGTCAGATACGCTGGTTTAATAGCTGTAACAGTATGAGACAATTTTGTCATCGCCGGATTTAAAACCAAAAATAGCAATGCACTACTAACTAAATGACACATCTTGCACCTCCCTTAATTTATTAAGACAGACACAATGTCTGTCACACAAATCCACCTTAAGCGGACAAGTATTTTTCTTTACTCTGCTACCAAAACGTTTTATTGTTACCTTTCCACCTCCTTTCATAATTTTATCTAATCACCGCAATAGCGGGATGTTTTATTTATAGACTAAAACCAACTCCCATTCTATGAATTCCATTTAAATATTTGTGCGATTGATAGGTATAATCGACCGTGATATCTCTTGTTCCTGCCACTTTATTAATTATTCCAAAACCAACGGTATAACCTTCCTTAAACCTTTCTATGACTCTGCCAATAAGAGTTTCTTCGGTATTTCCGTCCCATATGTTATTTTTTCCGGTATATCCGACACGAGCAAAATACTTATTACTCATAGATGCTTCCATCCCGAACCCAAAAGTAGTTGGTTGGTCAAGAACATTGACAAGATCGCTCATTAAAGTAATTTTATAATCCTTAGTATTCAAAGTGTTAACCGCAATGCCGAACTGAAAACTCAAGGGCAACGGGTCTTTTGTCGGCAACCATATAGCAGGAATATCGGAAGATTGCATAGTATCATCATAGGTATAGTAAAACCTAAGTCTTTGTCCGCTAAACGCAATATCAGGTCCAAAATTCTGAATCATAAAACCAAAACGCAAATCACTAAAGTTTACGAAACCAAGTTTTAGAGTGTTGATTTTAGTGTTGTACGTTCCTCCAACATCGCAAGCCCATCCTGGAGCGGAAACAGATGTATTATAAGCATATTGATTTACAATTTTAAAAGTCACTCCCGAATTAAATTTATCCGTCATTCTTCTTGCATACGAAACTCCTATTGCAAAGCTATTTGCCGAAAAATATACCGGGATAGATGTTTCCACGATGTCGGGCTGGTATAGCATATCCCCTGACAACAAAGATACTGCGCTAACACCAATCGTTCCATCTCCTGCAGGCACGGTAATCGCTATGTTATTCACACTTATACCTGACCCGGGAAATAGGTTTGCGTAAACAAAATCCGCACCTATATTATGGAGTTTAGCAATGCCCGCCGGATTCCAGTAGATAGCCTCTGTCCCTTCTGCAAATGCGGAATAAGCACCTCCAAGCGCAAGAGCTCTTGTTCCGCCGCCAATCGTTAAAAAAGGCGCAGCGCATCCACCAATTCTGAATCCAAAACTTGCAACAGGAAGGGATAACAATACTATTATCCAAGAACTTGTAATAAACTTTTTCACTTTGCCTCCTTTTATTATCCGTGTTATCGGATATTTATACAATTATATACCTTTATATTCTACTTTATGTTTGTTCTTTTTATATTTTAAGGTCTAAATTCTTGTATTCTGCCATTCCCCGTATCAACAATATAAATATTACCGGCATTATCTATTGCTATTCCCTGTGCAAACTTAAACTGCCCATTAGCAATTCCTTTTTCTCCCCATCTATTCAAAAAATTGCCTGCTTTATCAAATTTTTGCACGCGGTTATTATTGGATTTATGGCTTGCTTCTATCACATAAACTGCGTCTGCCGTAACTGCAACATCGCAAGGAATAGACAAACAACCATCTTCATCCAGCTCATTTACCGGAGTATAACCAATATCTCCTAGTTTTGCCCCATTCGTATTAAATACCTCAACCACATCTCCCTTATGCAGAGCGACATACAATTCGTCGTCGTATATTTTCATCCCCATCGCCTCTGCAGGTAATGCCCATTTGCTAACATAAGCAGTGTCTTTTGTAAATTTCTGTATTCTTTTGTTAAACGAATCCACTACATATATAAATCCGGTATCCACAGCTATGCCCGTCGGATAATAAAATCTTCCCTCGCTGCCTTCGCCCGAGCCCTTGCCTCCAAATGATGTTTTCACCGTTCCATTTTTATTGAATATGTATACTTTGTGAATTTCTTCAAATGCCGTTGATGCATCCGTTACATATACGTATTCTGAATCTACCGCTACATATTTAGGAGCTTTTAACGTACTAGCGCCTATTGTCCCTAACAAGATGCCTGCAGTATTAAACATCTTTATTTGATGATTTGCCCAATCCGCTACCCACAATGTATCCTTATATATTGCCATTCCCAAACAGGTATCTGTATCCCATTGATTGATATAATTATCGGATATTGTTATCGCAAACGGAGCGCTTGTATCGGAGTATTGTCCCCAGTTATCAATTGCATTGGCCGTTAAATTAAAAACTCCTGCCGTTGCATAAGCATTAGGAAGTTCCGCTGCTACTAATGGAGGATTTGTTTGGTTTGACCCTACAATACTTAACGAAGAATCATTTCCCCAATTAAATTGAATAGTAATAGTTTGAGTTTCTCCTTTTACCTTATCATAGAACAAATAGGGAGTATGAATAAATTTTTCCGGATAAGAATATACTTGAATCGGAGCATCCGGTGTAGTCGGCTTTTGTGGTGGTGTTATCGTT
>JAQTXJ010000114.1 GCA_028688815.1 bacterium
TGCAAAATCGGTGATTTTGCGTGCAACAACACCGTTGTTGCACTCCATATCAAAATCAATTCTCGCATAAATAAACAATTTATAATATATCTAATACTAATTTTGCAAAAATCTTTTTTATTCATTAGTTTGTTCCTTTCACTTTCTGGACGATTTTTTTATATTGAAAATAATTGATAATGCCGGATAATATAAGCCAAAGTCCAAGCAATGCACTCCAAATTCCCAGGGAAGCCATTTCGTTAGCCCGAAAGATATTTTTCATTGGAGATGTCAATATAAGAGCAGCTATACCAAAAAACACTCCGAGATAGAGAATGAAATTAAGAAACTCTTTTTTTCGATTTATTGGTCCGGCAATCATTGCAATATCATAAAAACCGATTCCTAATATCATAAAAGGGTACCAAACTCCATTTCCCGGGTTTTGAATCCAAAGCTTTACAAGCAATAAAATAACAAGACAGGGGATTATCATTATAAGTAAAGTTTGTTTTAATGAAAATTTATGTTTTTGGGAGACGGGGGCTTCTTTCTGTTTCACATAACCTAATCCTTTATGCATTACGGCATGATTTAAATATTTTGAAATAAAAATCAAACCTGCCGCCAAAACATAAAATAGTATAGTTATAGCACCCCAATTACCAATTTTGAAAAACAGCATAAAACCATAAACCATAAAAATAAGTCCCATTATTATAGTACTTAGCCATCTTCCTGATGCCGAATACTCTTTTGTTGTTCGCTGAAGATTATCCAAATCCTGTTTTTCCATTGTCCCTCCTGTGGTTTATATTACAAACTGGTTTATAACTTATTTTAAGTTGGGGAATTTGTCAAGAAAAAAAGTAAGAACTGTAACTTATGGCAAGGTCTATAAAAACTGTAACTCTTAGTAACCTTATAGAACAGATAACAAAAAGATTTAACCACAGAGGGCACAGAGAAAAATAGAAAAAACAGAGAAAAGATTAAAATCATACCATGCCTACGGCAGGCAGGGAGTACACAGAGAACAAATCTGAGGGCGCAGAGGGAAAAAAACAGAAAGGCTATCCGCGAATTAACGCGAATTAACACGAATAAAAAAAGTAGTGGAGTTAGAAAAGAAAAAAGAACGGAGAACGAAATTTACCCCGAAAGCCATGCAGGTATGAAAATATAGAAAGGCACGAAAAACAGAAAAATAGTAAGAACGGTAAGAGCTGTAATAAATTGTAACAGAGAACGGAAAGAAATTTGGACGCAGATTTTCGCAGATAAAAAGAAAGCTAAAGAATAAACTGCAAACAGAGAAAAAATACAGAAAATTTAGACAGGATAAACAGATTATGATTTTCGCAGAATACGAAAAACCACCAAACAAAACGGCGGGCAGGCAGGAAAGAAAACAAAAAACGGAAAACAGAAAAGAATTTTCCCAGTAGAACTGGATAACTTGGAGTAATGTTTTTGACAAAACAACTCCAAGTAAGGACGCAGATGGGCAGGATTAAAAGAGGCAGAAAACAAAAAAGAATATAAGGTGTAGAGTTGAAAATAGAAAAAGAAACAGATATACCCGGGATTAACAGATTATGATTTTCGCAGAATACGGAAAACCCGCCAAGAAGACCGGCGGGCAGGCAGAGAACGGAAAGAATTAAACAGGGATTGAAAGAGACTTTAAGAGAAAAAATAAAAAAACAGATAACGGGGAGATTCTCCTCCAAACGGACATGCCAAAAAGATTGGGGGGCAAGCTGGTATGCAGGCTGGCGGACAAGTTCTCCGCCTTACACCAAGAAGACTGGCGCACAAGGGGGCAGACTCAAGGGCTTTTTATAAGTTGATGGGGCTGTCCGCTATGTGTAATAAAGAGGGGGAGTCTAAAAATCTTGACAAAGGGGGTTAGTTGATTTATATAGAAAAAAGATGCTGAAAGAATTTAGAAGAAGAAAGGTTGAGTTAGGTAAGTAGGGTGAGTGAGTTTAGTAGGTAACGGAGAATGGAAAAGAGTTTGCTATATGGGGGGAGAATGAAAAATAAGAACTTAAAACTTTTAGTGGTTGTGTTTCTGGCTGCAGTTACGGTTTTTTCGGGGTGCAAGAAAAGTACTACAACGGGTTCAACTGACGATACGAATACTGCGGCTATGATTCTTGGTTTTTTGTCCGGGGATGCTGACACACAGATTTTGCTTATTTCTGACCCGATAGCGGATACCGCGCAGTCACAGGCAAAAATAAACAACAGAGTATTGCCCTGGGAAGGAATAGCGCCGGGATATTTAGCATTTATTGATACTATGCCGACAATCCCCGCAACAAATTATACAATTAAGGTGACGTCCAATCTCGACAGCTCGACCGGAAGTATTACTATCCCTGAAACTACCGCAATTACGGCTCCTGCTCCTCTGGATGGAGACACTTTGCCTCTTGGCCAGGCGGTAACTTGCAGTTGGACAGCCGCACAGGGCGCCCAGTATTATGATGTTCAGTATGGGGCGCAGTTATATGACAGCACCGGGAATGATATTGCTGATCTCCCAAACCGACAATTATATTCTACTACTACCGGAATAACAATACCCTCATATTATTTTATTGTACCGGGAGTTGCTTATTATAGAGTCCATTTGGAGGTAACTCCTTATTCCGGAGTAATGCCTCAGATTGGGCAGGCTGGAAATATGACAGGCACGATTAAAGGATTTCTTATAGGTGAAAATAGGTATTCTTACCTGGTTTTCTATGTCGGAACGCCTGTAAAAGGAAAGTCTAAGGGAAGTTTTTCCGATAGAAAGTCGTCCCGTAAAGACCGTATAAATAAGTATCTTCGTAACTTAGGTGTGAATACGGTTGTGGAGTAGACGGAATTCGTTAATAGTAGATTAGTTAATAGTGTAATAGGGTGGAAAGATAGACAAGGAGAGGGGGAGACAGGGATAGAAATCAAATATTCCCAGCAGAGCTGGAAAGGGCTTGCTAAGACGTGTACGAGAAAGAAAACAGATAAATCAAACCACAGAGGACACGGAGAACAAATGAAGTTTAGAGTTAAAAGAAAAATAAACAGATAAGACAAAGTGAGGACACAGAAAAAAGAACAGAGGTCTCAGAGAAGGAAAAGAATTTGTCCAGCTTGGCTGGATAAGTTAGACCCCCGCAAAGCGGGATTTCGCCAAGGCTCAACACTCTGTTCCCTAATTGTCATAAGGGAGTGTAAGTAAGGAGTAAAACTCCTAAGAGCTTGACTATAAGGAGGGAGAGATGATAACTTTAATAAGTTTGTTGTATCTCATAGGCGCGGGGCAAACAAATATGATACCCGTAGATATGGGGAAATTGGGAAAGAAGGTTGCAGTATGTAACAGCGAAAGCGATATTTCCGCATTGAAATCCAGATTTTTCGGCAGTAAAAAAGGCAGCAAATCGGATTCAAGCAACATCCATTTTGTTGCGAGAACGCTTCATGGATTAGGGTATTGCGTGTTCGTAAAAGATACTTTTACTTATTACTCGGAAGGCGGAGAACTTATTATACTGAACACTTCAAATCCTGCGAATCCCACACTTATAAGTGAGTTCAGCAGTTCTTCTTTGATAAATAACATTTACGTTTCGGGGAATTATGCGTATCTCTCAAACAGGGAAGCGGGTCTTGTAATAGTAGACGTTAGTAATCCTGCAAACCCTGTCGAAGCCGGGCATTACTCGGACTCGCTTGAAGCTTGGTATTCCTGCGTTTCGGGGAATTATGCATACGTTATAGATTTTTGGATGGGACAGCTGCAGGTATTGGATATACAGAATCCTGCAAATATCGTGTTGGTTGGGACATACGGGGAGAGTCAATTATTCGGGGAGATTTACGTTTCGGGAAATTATGCGTATATCACGGACAGGGGGCTCGGGACGACAAGTTGTTTTATTACTCTTGATATTTCTAACCCGGCTGCCATAAGGAAAACGGGAAGCATAAACGTTGCGGGGTATCCTTCGGGAATTTGTGTTAAAGATACTTTTGCATACGTGGCGGCGGGGACTACGGTTAAGATATTAAACATAGCGGATACTATTCCGAAACTCGTTAAGAGTTGCAATACGTATTCGTATGCCTATGACATATGTGTTAACAATAATTATGTTTATGCGGGCGAAATTTTGGATTACAGGAGCAATGCATTTCGATATGGCAGGCTTGAAATAATAGACATATCGGTTCCGGAGTCGGCTAAGGTAGTCGGAGTTGATTCGAATATGGTGTACGGGACTTACGGTATATCTTATTTTGATGGCAATATTTACGGCGCTTGCAGCACGGAAGGATTGGAGATAATAAACGTATCGGATGCCGATTCCCCGACGGTTACGGGGAAGTACAACAGTTATGAAAACATAGCGAAGGTAGAAATCTCAAATAATTATGGGTATGCATATAATTATGCAAGGGGTGTAAAAGTATTGGATGTCAGCAGTCCACAGACTCCCCAGAGAGCAGGGGAAATACCTATGAATATGTTACTGGACATAAACGTAGCGGGTAATTATTTATATGCAAGTTTGTATTCCGACTCTACGGGAGATTCCGGGATTATAGTAAAAGACATAAGCAACCCGTTAAGTCCGGTTGATAAGAGCGTATGGGTTAACCCGGGCGCGGCAGATACGGTATATTACAGATGGATAGCCGCAGCGAACAATTATGTTTATGCTTATAATTATAATAAAACCATTGACATTATGAATGATTCCCTGAATAAAGTCGGTTCATATAATTTTCCGTATATTACTAATTTTCTTTGTATAGACAGTAATTATATGTACGTAACCGATTACGTAGGTAAGAAACTGTATGCGATAAGCGTTTCAAATCCTGCGGCTCCGGAGTCAATAGGAGTATGGTCTGGGGCCAAGGATTATTTGCTTAATATGGCAATATCCGGGCAATATGGGTATATCGTGACTCCTGACAGCGGGTTAAGAATAGTGGATATATCGAGAGCTATTTCTTTAAAAGAAGTAGGGAATTACTGTCCTGAAGGTTCGTGGAACAGTGATGTATGTGTTTCCGGAAAATATGCGTATACTACCGATTATACGGCAGGTGTAACGGCAGTAGACGTATCCGACCCTGCTGCTCCGAAAGAGGCGGGATATTATTATATAGATATGATGCCTTTTCTGGCAAATTTAGGGGTTTTCTTTTTCCCTGCGAGTGACGTATACGTTTCGGGAGATTATATATACGTTGTGAATAGCGATTGCGGAGTTTACGTATTGCAGTCGTCTTTCCCGGGTATAAGCGAAGAGAAGGGGAATGTAAAAGAAGCGCTTTCGATTGAGAGTTTTCCGAATCCGTTCAAGAGGGAAACGAGCATTTGTTATTATGTGAACGGAAACGGCAAGACGGATGTGTCGTTAAAGGTATATGACGCGGGCGGGCGGGAAGTTTCAACGCTTGTGAATAATTCCTGTATGCCGGGGAAGTATACTGTTAAATGGTCGGGGAAAAATAATTCCGGCAATAAGGTGTCGGCAGGGGTTTATTTTGTAAGGCTTAACGTAAACGGGAAGACCGTGAATTCAAAGATGTTGCTGATGAAATAGGGGGAAGGGATTTTAGAGTGCGGAGAGCAAAAACAGAGAAAAGCTTTCACCGCAGAGCCCTGCAGAGCTGGATAACTTGGAGTAATATTCAAATAGAATAAACTCCAAGTAACTGCTGAGTACGCGGAGAAAAGCAGCGGAGGGTAAAGAATATAGAGAAGAAAAAAGAGGACGCAGAGAATAAAAAAATTGAGAAGTAAGATAGGAGGAAAAGATGAATAATAAATGCTTGAAAATTTCGGCAGTTATGTTTTTTGTGGTTGGGATTACGGTTTTTTCGGGGTGCAAGAAAAAGACTACAACAGGGTCTGAGGTAACGGTAAATCCTGCTGCAGTAGTTCTTGCTTTTTTATATGAGAATATGTCAGAAGTTATACTTATTTCTAATCCGATTGCGGACACGGCGCAT
>JAQTXJ010000031.1 GCA_028688815.1 bacterium
GGTATTATAGTCTAAAATGGGGTGGTGTTTCAGATCGTGGCGCAAGAGTATCAAACGGGATTTATTTTATCCGTATGGTATCATCGGAATTCAAATCAACCAAAAAGCTTATACTCGTGAAATAAAAATGTTTAACAAGAAAGGGCAGGCGTTTCGCCTGCCCTTTCCTTTTGCTTTAAATTTATAGTTCCCTTTTACTTTCTGCAGGAGTATTTATTTGTTTTCTGTAGATAACAAAGTATCATTTTCTGTTACGAATTCTATTAGAGTTTCTGTTGTTGTATCGTTGTATCTTTTTTTAAATAGTCCCAAATTTGGTTTATACCATTCGTAGTAAGTTGTGTTGGTAGTATCTACCCCAAACATTGTTGAAAATTTTTCTTCTAAGAAATTAATCTCAATTTGATATTCATTCCCAGTTATTCCTGTTATATTTACGGTTGTATTCAAAGTCATTTTTATCGTATCTCCAAGGACTATTTTACTTGTATTAAAAGAATATGTCCATGAATTATGTAAACTTAAAGGTAGTTCTAGCCATGGTATCCAACATATAGCAATGGTATCTTCCCGCCCTAAAATGTTCATAGTATAGAAATATAATTTTTCTATTTTTTCTTTCCCTTTGCACCAATATTCCTTTTTTCCATTTCGTTCAACTATAAAGCTTTGTTTGCCATAGATGGTATTGGTGTCTATAACGGCAACTTTTATTTTGTTGTTAGATGGCATTGTTGAATAAATTGCAGAATTGTTTATTTGTAACGGGAAATAATCTGCACCTGTTCTAAAGCATAAAGGGCTTTGCTTGCAGGAAGTAAATAAAAGTACGATTAAAAAAATAATAACTCCGGATATGGAATAATGTTTCATTGAAATAAAATGATATTTTAATTTCCTAAAAAGTCAATTATAAAAATTTTTATAAAGTAAAGAGTAAGAAATCAAGGAGTTTTTAGTTTTGTTCCTACATAGAAGGTAAGAGATAAACCTTTAGGGACTGTATGCCAAGAAATTTCCTGCCTGACGATAACATCTTTTGTGCTTATTAAAGGAATTAAAATGCCTATAGTTGAACAAATCCCTTTCTCATTTTCTGTGGATTGATTTATTTTTCTTGTTATATAGTATGCTCCGATGCCTCCGGTTATTCGTGTTTTTTTAATGAATTTTAATTTTACGCCTTCTGTAATTTTAAATACATCTATATTTATATTGTTCTGGTTAAAAGAAGTTGCCCTAAATTCGGATGTGCCGGCTATTTTATTAACTTTTGCTATTTCCCATCTTACGCTGACTTCTTTCCCTGACGTAGCGGTGCTTGCAAGTTCTCCTATTGGTGCTATTAGTCCAAGCCCTAACATTAAAATATTCATTTCTAATTTAGGAAGTTTTTAATAAAAAGCTTTCGAATAACTTCATCTTGGAATTTCTTTTATTTCAAAAGCTTCTATAATATCATTTGTTGCGCATTTAAAACTAACGCCAATTCCACATTCCATACCAGTTTCTACTTCTTTAACTGAATCTTTTATTCGTTTCAGGCTTTCTATTCTACCTTCATAAACTATATTCTTTTCCCTTAGTACTCTTACTTTTGCTCCTCTGACAATTTTTCCTTGCAGAACATAGCATCCTGCTATAAATCCTACATCTGTTATTTTAAAAACCTGTTTAACTTCGGCTCTACCCAATTGGACTTCTTCAAATTTTGCAGGTAATAAACCTTTAAGTGCCAATTGTATATCTTCGATTACTTCATAAATAATGTTATAAGTCCTGATTTCAATGCCTTTTTCTTTGCTTAGTTGTGTGGCATTGTTGTTTTCTTTTACGTTAAATCCTACTACTATTCCTTTACTTGTTGCAGCAAGAAGGATATCAGATTCATTAATTTCCCCTACTCCTTTATGCAGGATACGAATTTTTGCTTCTTCTTCCGTTAGATGTTCGAGCGCGTCTGCAATTGCTTCTGCTGAGCCCGCTACGTCTGCTTTTATGATAAGTTTAAGTTCGTTTATTTCTCCTGTTTTTAGTTCTTTTTGTAGTTGTTCAAGAGTTACCGGTTTTGTGCTTTTGTCTGAAATATCTTTTTGTGCTGTTTTTCTTTCTTTTGATATTTCACGGGCTAATTTTTCATCTTTCACAACGGTAAAAGTATCTCCCGTTTCTGGCAACTCGTCAAAACCACCTATTTGAACCGGTTCAGAAGGATGTGCTTTTGACTTATGTTTTCCCCATTCATCATACAGTGCCCTAACTTTTCCACTAGCATTTCCAGCAACTAGAGGCTGCCCTACTTTTAGTATTCCGTGTGTTACAATAGCAGTTGCTACGGGGCCTTTCCCTTTATCTAATTTCGTCTCAATAATAGTTCCTCTTGCAGGTATATCTATAGTCGTTTTTAATTCTAGCAGTTCTGCCTGAACAAGAATTGCTTCTAATAACTCCTGCACTCCTTCCCCTGTTCCGGCAGATATGTAGCAACAAAGGTTTTCTCCACCATATTTTTCTGTAACTATTTTATGTTCCAATAATTGAAGTTCTACTTTTCCAGGGATAACGCTGGGCAAATCTATTTTATTTACCGCTACTATTATAGGAACATTTGCATCCCGTGCGTGGTTGATTGCTTCAACGGTTTGCGGCATTACTCCATCATCCGCAGCAACAATTAATATTACAATGTCAGTTATTTTTGCGCCTCGGACTCTCATAGCTGTGAATGCTTTATGCCCGGGAGTATCAATAAAAGTAATATGTTTTTCTCCTATTTTAACTCTATATGCGCCTATATGTTGGGTGATTTTTCCTGCTTCTGTTTCCGCTACATTATTATGACTGATATAGTCAAGCAATGTAGTTTTTCCGTGGTCAACATGTCCCATAATAGTCACTATTGGATCCCGGGGAATATTTTCCTCTATTTTTTTCTCTTCTTCTACGTAAGTAGGAATAAGTTCTGCATCATAACCATATTCTGCAGCTATTGTAGCAGCCGTGTCAAAATCTATTCGCTGGTTGATAGTTACTAAAAGTCCCATCTCAATACACTTTGTAATAAGACTAATTGGATTTTCTCCTAAAAGTTGAGCAAGATCTTTTACTGGCGTATTGGAACTAATTTGTATTTTATTGGCTACAGTGTTTTCCTGTAAAATATCTTCTTTCGCTTTATATTTTTTGGGTCTTTCCCCCATTTCAATTTTCGTTATGGTTTCTCTGACTCTTCTTTCAGTTATTATCTTGTCTTTTTGTTTTTTCGCAGCATTTATTATAGGTTGGGGTCTATATGCGTGTGCTCTTATTGTCTGTTTTGCTTTTTCTTCTGATTTAACTGCATCTTTTTGTGTTTGCATCCCTTTTTTACATTCTTCTATTATTCCATCGGTCAAAAAAGCAGTCGAACTAACTACTTTATGTCCTAATTTGTTGAGTAATTTCATAAGAGCTTTGCTTGATATATTTAATTCTTTTGCTACTTCGTAAAGTCTTTTCATTTTTTTAGGGAATGTCTATTTCTACTTTTTCATTTGTATTCTGCATTTGGTTAGATACTATAAGATATATTTCACTAGCTCTTTTTTCTCCTATTTCTGGTACTTTTGCAAGTTGTTCTATGCCCTTCTCTAGGATATCAGCAGTTGTCATAAATCCATTGTTTATCAAAAGATTTTTTGTATTGCTGTCCAATTCTTTAATAAAGGTAATACCTTTATTTTTAAATTTACTTTCAGATATTATATCTATTTTGTAGCCTGTTAATTTTGATGCCAATAATGCATTTTGTCCACCTTTACCGATAGCTTTAGGCAAATCCTCATCTTTTACTATAACACTCATTTTTTTATTGTCTTTGTCAACATCAGATTTCAATATTGTAACATTGGATAGAACTCTACTTACTAGTGTTTTTAGGTCTGTGGAATATTGTATAACATCAATTCTTTCGTTGTTAAGTTCTTTCATAATAGCTTCTATTCTTGACCCCCTTACTCCAACGCATGCACCTACAGGCTCTATCTTTATATCGTTTGATATAACTGCTACTTTTGCTCTAATTCCCGGTATTCTTGCAACAGCTTTAATTTGAATAACATTTTCTTGTATTTCAGGAATTTCTTTTTCTAATAATTTTTTTAATAAGTTTGGGTGACTTCTTGACATTAGAACTTCGCCGTTTGGGGTTACATCCAATATATAACCTTTTATTGGATCTCCCTGATTATATCTTTCGCCCGGTATTTGTTCTCGTGCAGGAAGAACGCCTTCCGCATCTTTTAATTTGGCAATAATTTCATTTTTATCTACTTTTTGCACGGTCCCTACTATTATTTCATCCGTTTTTTTAGTGTATACTTCTTTTACTTTTTCTTTTTCTTTTTCTTTTATTTTTTGTTCTAGTAATTGTCTTGTCAAAATAACCGCACCTCTTCCAAGACTTTCAAAAGGAATTTTGACCTTAATTTCTTTGTCAAGGGATGCTGTTTTTATTATCTCTTTAGCTTCTTTAAGAGATATCTCCATTGTCGAATTAATCGGATCAGTTACTACTTTTTTTATAAGAAATAATTCTATACTTCCATCTTTTTCGGAGATATTTACTTCTGGGTTTACATTCTCGCCTAATTTAGTTTTCACAACACTTTTAATAGTGTCTTTAAATAATTCTATCGCATGTTCCTTTGATAGGCGTAAGGATTGCGACATTTGATTTATTGCGCTTAATACGGTTCCCATAATATCTCTTTTGTTAAGGTTTAATATCCCTTTGTTTGATTCTCTTTATAAATTTTTTGAATAGTTTCTAAAACAAGCTCTTTATTTACTTTTGTATTTATTTTTTTGTCTCTGGTTTTTATTTCAACTTCATTTGTTTTAAGAGAGTTTTCTCCTATTATTATCTGGATGGGTATTCCTATAAGATTGGCATCCTTAAATTTAACCCCTGCGCTTACATCCCTATTGTCAAATAGAGGGTCAAAATTACTAAGTTCAGAGTATATTTTTTCAGCCGTAGCTTTTATATCGGGAATGCTTATATTCAAGGGAATAATAATTACTTTAAATGGAGCAATTTCCATTGGCCATATTATGCCTTCAGAATCATTATGCGTTTCAATTGCTGCTGCCATTATTCGTTCTACTCCTATTCCATAGCTTCCCATATATATGGATTTTTTCTGTCCATTTTGGTCGAGAACATTTGCTCCTAGCGGGGTTGAATATTTTTCCCCAAGGTCAAAAATATGTCCCAATTCAATAACAGGCTCAAGATTAAGTTCTTTGTTGCATTTTGGACAGGGGTCTCCATTATCTGGAATTTCGATGTCTGCCCATTGAGTTACTTGAATGTCTCTTTCTATATCTACTCCTGTAAAATGGTATAAATTCTCATTTGCTCCGGTGACTAAATTATTGCTATTTTTAAGTGAATTTGCGGCAAGCACTTTTATTGATTTTGAGAGATTGACTGGCGATATATATCCTACATCTGCATTAAGCAGATTTTTAACTTCGTTGGGGGCAGCGATTCTAAAAGATCCATTTGTCTCTATATTGGCTATTTTTATTTTATTTAACTTATCCATACTGATTTCGTGGTTGCCTCTTAATAATACAAATATAGGTTCAGAGCCATAAAAGTACAATATACTTTTCATTAATTTATCTGTAGGCACATTTAAGAATTTAGATATTTCATCTACTGTGCCTTTTACAGGAGTAGAAATCTTTTCTAACTCAGAACTTTGTTCTTTTGCGTTGTTTGTAATTTCTCCAATTTTTCCTGTTTCTTTATTAGCGGAATATCCACAATTTTTACAAGTTACAATAGCGTCTTCGCCATATGGAGAAGAGACCATAAATTCTTCTGATTTTCCACTACCCATTAACCCAGAAGAGGCGTCAACAATTTTATAACTTAATCCACAGCGAGTAAGAATTTTTTCATAAGCAGTTCTATGTTTTACATAACTTTCCATAAAAGAAGTTTCATCTATATCAAAAGAATAAGAGTCTTTCATAATGAATTCCCTTGCTCTTAATACTCCTCCACGAGGTCTTGGTTCATCTCTAAACTTAGTTTGAATTTGGTAAAAAATACAGGGGAGTTCTTTATAAGAACGAATCTCTTTGCTTACAAATTCCGTTATAGGTTCTTCATGAGTAGGGGATAGGCATAATTCTCTATTCCCTCTATCTTTTAGTCTAAAGATTTCTGCACCCCAACCTGCAAGTCGTCCTGTTTTTGCCCATAGCTCTGCTGTAGACAATGCAGGTAATAGTATTTCTTGAGCGCCTATGTTATTCATTTCTTCTCTTATAATGTTAATGATATTTAAACATATTTTCCACCCAAGTGGTAGATAAGTATGGACACCACTAATACTTTGTCTTATAAGTCCGACTCGTATGGATAGAGCATGAGATGGAATCTCTATGTTTTTGGGGTGCTCTTTAAGAGTTGGCAAAAAATTTTCTGTCCATTTCATATAAAACACCCGCCTCAGCGGTGATAATCTTTTGTATAATAAAAAAACCTGAGATTTCACTTTTATATAAAATCTCAGGTTTTTATGCTTTAGTGTTTCTTTTCCTTTTCTTTATCTTTATCGTGTTTTTCTTCTTCTTTATGCTCTTCTATTTTCTTTTCCGTTGTTTCTTCTTCGATTTTTTCTTCTTCAAATTCTTCTTCAATTTTTTCGAGTAAGTTCTTTTCGTCTTTCATTTTTACTAATACGGTATATATAAGGGTTTGTCCTGCACTCCATATGCTGACTCCATAAGCAATAACAAAGAATAGTATAAAATAGAAACTCACACCGACTAGGAATCCGCCGACAATTTCTGCCCAATTTCCGGTTGACCATGTAGGAGGTGCAATTATTAATACCGGTGCAACTCGAGATACTACCTTTTCAATCCAATCAATAGTTGGAATTGCGGGTAAATAACAAATTCCGCGAGTCCAAATTATATCCCACCATCCTCTTGGTCCTGCCCAAAAGCCACAACCCCATTCCATTAAAACTAGTCCTTGTTTAACAATCCATCCAAGAACAAGGGTTCCTATTATCGCGAATAGACCAACAAGTATTTCCCACAATATTAATCTCCATGTCTGATCGTTTAAGCAACTGAATACTTCAAACAAAGTATCAAAAACATCAGATTCACTGGAACCTGCTATAGAAGGCCCTATTATCAAACTTACTAATAGAACGATTCCAAGATATACTATAAATATAGCACCAAAGGCTACAGGAAGAAAGAACATTCCAGCGAACAATTGTCCTGCATAGGGTATTCTTCCAATTAGTCCACATACAAATCCAACAACTAATAAAGAGGCGATAAATATCATAAGAACCAAAGGGGAAAGCATAACCGCTTTCCACTGTTTCATTGAATATTTTACAGCATCGGTAATCTCATAAAATTCATCTCCCCGTAATTGTTCAATAGTGAGTTTAGAAATTGCGCCTATGGAAATAAAGTTAACTCCAACAAATAATGCTAATCCCAGAATCCATAATGTCCATGCCCAACCGAAATGGGTTTCGCCTATTATTGGTATTGGTATGTATCTGCATGCCTGCCATAAACTGGTCAAGTCCCAACCAATTTCTCCAAATATATAAGCACAGTAAGTTAATATGGAGTATAGAACAGTTCCTATAAGTAACCCAAGAGTAGCGACCCATATTTTTTTAGCAGAAAAGCCTATTCGTGGCGCTCTCAAAATATCTGTAAAATTAAACTTCATTTTTCCTCCTTTTTTATTTTATAATATTTACCCTTTATTAAGTTAGATAAGCTACAATATTTAAAAGCACGCTTTTGTCAACAAAAAACTTTTTGACACGGTTTATAAAAAAACAGTTTATATTTTTTAATAAACAACAATTCAAAATCAATTTATTTTATCAATATGAGTTTTGTTCTCTTATTAAAAATAGGCGTTTCTAAACTAATAAAATAAACTCCCGATACAAGAGACTTCGTATCTAACGTTACTTTATTAAGTCCCTTATTCTGTTCTTTATCAAGAATAGTTTTCACAACTTTTCCTGTAATGTCATAGATATTTAACTTTGTTTTACAGTTAGAGGGTAAAGCGTATTCAATGTTAATCGGTTTTGTGGAAGTAATAGAGTTGCATTTTAGAACAAATTCCTGTTCGGGTGTTTGAGAATAAGCTACTCCAACGTTACCTACGTTTACTTCTTCCAGTTGTCCCCAATTTCCCCATCCGCGAGAATTATTTCCTCTAACGTTATACCAGTATTTACCATAAGGTTTGCTTGTTATATAATAAGATGTGTCTGTTATAGTGCTAGAGATACTAGAGATAGTGCCAAAAGTAGGTACAGGGTAAATGTCGTCAATGTATACTCCAAGTTGTGCTGTTCCTGCATCATATGCATTTCTAAATCTTATATATAGAGACTTGTAACCTGCTGGGAAAGGATATGACTTTCTATTCCACGTATTATGTGTGCCCGTAAAAGAATCTCTTATTGCCCATTCTTTTCCGTCTTTTGACACTTCAAACCAACACCAATCCACATTGTTCTCATGATAAACCCATATCCAGAAAGTAATGGAATCTGCTTTAGGAAGGGGATAATTAGATGTCATAGCCGTAATCGCACCGTTTGACCTCCCCGAGAAATAACTTTTACTTCCGCTATGTTTTTGGGTTGTTGCTAATGCAAATCCCTCCAATGTCCACCAACCTCTATCCGACTCCGCGTCATCCGTGTTTAGTGTCATAGTTTTATATTCCTGCAATTCATATTTATCAGCTGGTCGTTTTTCCCACTTTATCGTGAAATTAGTTGGAACGGAATCCATTGTCTGAATTTCAGGTGCTTTAATTTTTGTAGTTAGCGTATTTTTTACATAATTTGCTGTATCTGCAAGAAAAAACAATCCTTTTAAATTATTACTTACTTCGTTCAACAAAATAGAACCTGTTGGATTAGCGGTATTACACGCTTCTACGCTATAAACAAGCATGTTTTCACCTTCAACTTCAAGCGCATGTCCATATTGCCAGTCATCGCTTCCACCGGTAACTCCGGCTCCAACATAAGTATAAATCTGCTGTCCGCTATAACTTCCAATAGTGCTTGCCAATTGTCCTCCGACAGTGCTCATTAAAGACCCATCTGGTGTCGCCTCCGATTTGTATCCCCATGGCCACAAAACCGTTCTTGAATAAGTATGATAGGATACAAGAATATTTACATCAATAGTCTTAAGTAAATTACTTATATGTTTAACTCCCGAATCCTGAAACGGTGCATATCCACAAAATGTTATCTGCGTGATGCCAAAAACTGCACGACCTCCCCATTCACCTGCTATCTCCCCATTACAAGCGCCATTCCAATTACGGTTTGGGTCCATTGCCGGGGTCTGACGGTCTTTACGCCAGGTAGCATTTCCCCCGTCATGAGAGTATGCATAGCCATCGGGATTTGAACAGGGTATTATCCAAAATTCTCTTGAGTTAACCAAATTTGCAATATGTGTATCGGAACTATATTTTTTTGTAAGCGTGTCAGCAAAAGTCAAGGGTATTAAAAGTCCGGGCCACTCATCAGCATGCTGGTTTCCCATAACAAGAAATGTCGGCTCATCCTCGTCAGTATTTACATTATCCGAAATTTTTAATGCAAGAACATCTTTTCCTTCAACTGTTTTGCCAATAACGTACAATTTTGCAATAGAAGGATAAGTCGAAGCAATTGTACTCATTTTTGTAGTAAATTCAGTATAAGAAGGGTAATCTGCTTTAACGGATTCTAAGTATTTTCCATAATCCGGAAGTATTATTGAAGATCCCTTCCCTAATTTATTAAGTTCTTCCTGAGATACTATAATGTCTACCCATTTTCCGAACTCACATCCTGCAATGTCATATTGCTGAAGTTCCGAAATAGTCGTATTGTAAACTCTTACCAACATTTTAGGACTTTCCGTTTTAGTTGGATAAGTATTCGGAATATTTATCCCTAAAACTAGAAATAAAAAACAAGCAAACATAAAACCTCCTTGTTTTAGTTTTTTGCTTTAATTAATAATTAGGCACTTTAAATAAATATATATTTTCTATTTTGTTATTTCTTAATGCAAATTCCAATGAATATCCGGCATAAGTTCCAGGTGTTTTAAATGCAGACAAAAATCGGATTATGATGTGGTCTTTAGAGGTAGCTATATTTGTGTATTTGAAATTGCAATTTTCAGTTTCGTCTGAGAAAAAATTCCGAACAAGTTTATTTGCCAATTCCGAATTATCCACAGAGCTTAAAGATTTTTCTATCTCCGTTTTAATTTTCATAATTTCAGTTGGGACACTGTCTATCTGACAATTAGTGTAAGGGTATTTATCTGCAATTACCATTTTATAATCACTTTTATTTAAGGCATTTACCCATTCAGGAACTTTTTTATTAGCATAACAACCTATAAATAATAAAATCTGTAATATAAACAAACAACAATACTTAAACACTTTATAAAATTAAAACAACTAATTTACTTTTGTGGTACCGATTCTTTTACAAAAGAACAAATTTACCTTTTTGTTCGTAAGAATTGTTTTTAACTTTATAGAAATAAACGCCTGTTTTTAATTTCTTACCTGTATCATCACGTCTATCCCATGTCAGAGTAGTTACGGGCGAATTATCGGTAATCGTAGAAAAAGATTTAACCACTGCGCCGCTTAAATCATAGATTTGTAAACTGACTTTTACTCCTTTAGCTACGCCTAATAATCTGAATTTTGCATCTCCTCTTGCCGGATTTGGATATATTTTTGCCATCTGTCCTATGAAATCTGGCATTGCTTCTATTCCTTGTGTGCCGTTAAATATCGCCATAGCCGGGTCGCCTAAAAGGTTAAGTCCGTATTGTAAAGCCTTTTCACGGTCGCTTGAATGCGCGCTTGCGGCACGAGCCGCTTTTGTTGTAGAAAATGCGTATCCTATCGGATTTTCGTTGTCCTTGAACATAGCTACTGCCATCTGGTCCATATATGTATCGGATTGACTGTTAAGCCCCGTACAGCCATTACCTATGAAGGCAATGGCGCCTCCATTTGGAGCAAGCATAAAACCTTCGGCAACACAATCATTATGTGTTAACCTGACTACCCTGCAAGCTAAAGTGTTAAGTATGAAGAGTCTGGTCCCGTTTGTCAATCCAAGCGCATCCGCTGTTTTAACCGGGTCATTAACGGCGCCATTTGTATGTAAACTTACGGAATCTCCGTGAGATGCCCAGCATACGAAATGAGGCCCCGTATTTAATTGGGCAAGTGCTTTTGCTTTTCCACCATTACCGGCGCTTTCATAAAATTTTGTAAAGTGATATTTAGTTGGCATTTCAGTCGCTATAGCATCCATCCTCGGATTAAACATAGAGGATGGGTCTATGGATACTTTTCCCGTCATATTTAATAAATAAGTATCTGTGGGAGCAGTTGTCATATAAGTGTATTGTTTGTCCATAAGAGTGTGCGCTTCGGTCGCATCTCCTGCAGGTAATCTTCCTACAATTACATCGGGAGACATATCCGGAATGCTGTCATACCATGGGTCGCCCCAGTTTGCATCATTGTTGCTGTTCCACGGACCATTAAGGTCTGAGTAATACAACTCACAATTCATCCATTTATCGTCAATTATTGCTTTAGTATCGGTTGCTTTGGCAACAACTCTTCCCCAACACCTTCTTACGGGAACTATATTTGTGTCCCCACCGAGGGTTACATATACGGTCCCATGGTTTGCAAAATAATCTTTTAAGAAATACCAGATTTTTTCTGCATTATCTCTACCTGTCGTATAATTGCTCAATATCCAGCTTACTGTTTTTACTTGAACAGTCAATCCTTGTGCTATTTTCCAGTCGGCTAATCTCTGGAATTCTTCTGTAAGCGCATCGCCCGTAACAATTAAATATTCCGCCGTATCCGCAAGAACAGGTAAAAAACTAACTTCGTTGTTAATTACGTCTTCAGGGTTATCAACTATTTCCCTTACCATCTTACGGAATACTTCTTTCCCTAACTCCGTTTTTCTTAGTGTGGAAGATTTATCCTCTTTATAATTAATCGTCAGGTCGATTTTAGAATAAAGTTTTAGCTTTTTCTCCGAAGGAGTATAGGTAACAGGATATATGTTGATATATACAATTTTATACCCTCCCATATTTTCTTCTCCATACTCAATCAACTTTTCAGGATATTGCGCAGATGAATTATAGATTTTTGCATCCGGTGTCGTAAATGAAGATTTGGTTTCCTCTGATATATCTGATATGGCTTGTGGCGCTTGAGCAGGATAAACGTTATATGTCCCCGGAATATCTTCATATTGCGTAGAATTGATAATTACATTTTCCAACTTGGCATTAGAGGGTATTGATAATTGAACCATTTTAGATGGAAGTTGTGGTTCTCCTGTTTTTTCCGTTAATTGCCCACCTTTAATCTTAACAACATCAAACCCATCACTTTGAGAAAAAGAAAGATTTCCCGTATCAAAAACGAATGTTTTTTTCAATGTTCCTGCATAAGAAACCATTCCTATGCTTAACAGGCAAAGAAGAATGCCTACCTTATACTTATTCATTTCCCCTCCTTAGAAACTCTTTGGCGATAGCCCTAGAGTTTCTTATTGGCTATTGTTAATTCTTAAATATGTATCCTAAATATCTTTTCGTCAATACCAATTTTTATAATACTATTAAACTCTTTGTCGAAATGGCTTTGCCATTTACATTTAACTTACAAAAATACATGCCCGAGCTTACTTTTCTGTCATTGTTGTCTTTTGTATTCCAGCTTAAAGTTTTTGTTCCAGCAGACTGCATATCATTAGATAAAGTTTTTATGAGATTGCCTGATACGTCATAGATGTTTACATTTACTTTTGAATTTTCTGCCAGTATATAGGAGATAGTGGTTTTAGCAGTAATCGGGTTAGGCGTAATGGAATTTAACTGTGTTGTTAAGGGAAGCAACTCGGATTCTTCTGCTCCAACATAAGAAACCATTGCTCTTATCATAAAATCGCTTGCATAATACTCCGGCATAGTCTCCGTAGGATTTTTCCACATTCCATAATCATATGCTACCATTCTGGCTGCGGCATTAAGCCCTCCATCCAACCCTAAACACGTTTCCATATATCCTGCTCCACTTGCTCCCAACGCTACTACTATAAAGAAGTCTCCGCTATAAGACGGTTGGGTAGAAAAATTTACAGTGTACCAGCCATTTGATGAAGGCGTAAAAGTAGCCGATGTACCAAGAGTTCCGGGATTTCCGCTATTATTACCATAAACATAAACGGTAGATTGTTTCCACGAACCTTCGTATTTATACATATATAATTTTGCGCTTGTAACTCTGCAATTTCCGGTCGGAGTAAACCTTACTCCATATCTTTCATAACACTCCGGTCAGCTCGCGCTCCAATAATGAAATGTGCTCATACTGCCGTTATCGTATTTGATTTCGGTATCGCAGAAAATCGTATTGCTTAAACAAAATACCCCTGCGAGAATCCCTAAAAACCTCAAAGATTTCCACATACTCCCTCCTTTTTTACAAAGGGGCGAATCTTTAATTTCACCCCTTCTTGTCTATAAGACTACTAAAGTTTTTGTTGAAATATCTGTTCCTGTTCTTAATTTGCAGAAATAAATTCCTGCGCTTACTTTCTTTCCGGTATTGTCTTTTGTGTCCCATGTGAGATTAGTCATTTGTTTATTAGATGATTGAACCATTGGAAAGGATTTTACTAACTTACCGCTTATGTCATAAATCGTTAATAGTGTATTCGTAGATTTATTTCCCGAATAACTAATAACGGTTTTTCCAATAATCGGGTTTGGATTTATTTTCAATTCTCCACTCCCCAATCCAAAATCTGCATTCTCCTCTACTCCTACATAATCTACGATTGCCCTTATCATATAATCACCGGCATCATTTCCCCAATACCACTCAGGAATAACATCGGCTTTTACCATTCTGGTTGAATTGGTGAGCCCATCACCATCTATCCCTATCCCTACTGTCCCACCCGGATTTACATAGAAGAGTATAAAGAAATTAGCATTTTTGTTAAAAGAAGGAGGAGTAGAAAAAGTTACCGTATTCCATCCGTTTGTAGGCGTAAAAGCTTTCTTGTCTTTTCTTGCAGATGGTACAGTGCTGGTTCCACTGTAAACAAGAGCGCTACAGATAGCAGCGCTTGTTACTTGTAATTCTATTTTAGCTCCTGTTACTTGACAATTTTGAGCCGGAGTAAACCTTACTCCATAATAATTGGCACAGGTCGGTCAGCCAGCTACACGCGCTCTGTGTCCAAGAACACTCCCATTGTCATAAGAAAGCTCCACAGCCCTACAAATACCGTTTCCCAAAACTAATAGTCCTACAAAAGCTCCTATAATTCTAAGATACTTTGGCATATAGTTGCCTCCTTTTGTAAGAAATTACAAGACTACTAATGTTTTTGTTAAAGTATCTGTTCCTGTTTTTAATTTACAGAAATACATACCTGAACTTACTTTGTTTCCACAATTATCTTTTGCATCCCAGTTTATTGTTTTTGTTCCAAGCGTTTGAATTCCATTATCAAGTGTTTTTACTAATTTTCCTGATAAATCATAGATGTTAAGTTCTACTTTACTGCCTTGCTTCAATGAGTAAGAAATAGTTCCGTTATTAACTATTGGATTCGGATTTATTTTTAATTCCGTATTTCTCAATACTAATTCCGTATTTTCTTCTACTCCTACATAAGTTACATTTGCTCTTAATACAAAGTCGCCGGGGTATCCCGGATTATACCAGCTTGGCAGGTTATCTGCAATGCCCATTCTATCATCATAATTAAGTCCATTGTCCAAACCTATTGCTATATTTGCATCCATTTCCTGCGGACCTACAAATATGTAAAAATCTCCCGCTATAACAGGTTGCGAAGATATAGTAGGTGAAAGCAATCCACCGCTCGAACCAACATTAAATGTCCCTTGTCCTTTTAGAGTTCCGGGTTCACCACTATTATCATCGTATACATATATGTCAAATGTTGAAGAAGAGCCTGATTGGTTGAAAATATATACTTGTGCTCCAGTAACTTTGGAACTCGATTTTCCTGTCGGAGTAAACCTTACTCCATAATAAGCCGCACAGCTTGGTCACATCGGGTCGTATGGCTTGGCGTATGCTGGAGTCCCATTATCATATTGGATTTTTGCCCCTGTACAAACCTGTCCACTAAAGAACAGGATTCCAAATGCAGCTACTGCAAAAATAGAACGTTTTAACATCTGCACCTCCCGTGCTAAGATTCTTTATCGTATCATTATAACTTTCATTGTTTTACTCGTATTATTCACTTTTACTTTGTAGAAATACATCCCGGGAGAAACTTGTTTGCCATAGGTATCTCTTCCGTCCCAGCATATATCATAAGAACCTGCAGATTTAGGACAATCATTCATAATGCAGCGAACTTCTTTGCCTGTTATGTCAAAAACGTATGCCGAGACTATAGTCCAAAACTTATTTTCTAATCTTATGCTTGTTTGGTGAACAAAAGGATTAGGCCAACAGTTTGATAATGTATAAGGTTCAGTTGGCTTTACTATTTCCACAGCTTGAATTGTATCTGTTAACCAGGGATTAAAGTTTATGCTGTGAACACTGCTTTTTAGCGTATCGCTTATTGCATTTCCTGTGCCACTTGGGTTAAGCGTTGCGTGATAAGGACCACTTGCAGCACCCCACCAATTGTTTGTTGCATCTATTGCCCCGCCGCTTGTAAAGTAAGTATATTTCATCCCATATTGTGTATGACCAGATATCTGGTTGTTGTTTACGGTTATGCCCGAAGCATTCATCATTTTGACTTCTATACCTATTTTGTCATTGTTTTTTATGGTGTTGTTCCTTATTGTGAGAGTGTGCGTCTCGTTCTGTCCGAAAATGGCTATCCCCCCTGTCCCAAAAGCAGCGGTGTTTCCTACAATGTAATTATTTTCAATAATCGCGCCTGTTCTGATAATTGCAATTCCCCCGCCTCCGTTGGACATATTGCCACTTCCGTTTGCGCTGTTAGTTATTATGGTATTTCCTCTGATTATCGGATCATAATCACTGTCGGAGGCGAAACTATATACCCCACCACCGTTCCCGTCACTCCATTTTTCTCCATCTTTCCCTTTTTTTGCCATAGCACTGTTATTATATATTAAACAACTTTCTATGACTGCATTTGACCTTTCCAAATAAACTCCCGCGCCTTCATTTGCAGTATTGTTAGTAAATATATTGTTTTTTACTTTCATATGACTGTTCCAGAAACGTAACCCGCCACCCTCTTTGTCCATTCCTCCGCTTCCACCTGTAATCTTAAACCCTTGTATTAAAGAATTGGAGTCTGTTCCGCAACCTGTTGCAGCATTTATTGTTACGTAACCACTGCCATGTATTTCGGTAACTGTAGCTCCTCCCTCGCTTACCAATTTAATGCCGTCTTTGCTGAACGCTACGTTTTCATTATAAGTTCCGGGAGCTACAAGAATGCTGTCTCCGTTTGCGGCGGCAGTCATAGCCGCTCCAATTGTAGAATACTGGGAAGGCACACGTAAAGTTGCTCCAAAACATAATGAAGCCATTCCCAAAACTACCGAAATCAACGTTATTTTCTTCATTTAACCCCCTTTTTCTATTTCTGTTTTTTCTTTTTCCTCACTACTTCATACTCTCTACTATCTACTTGTAATTTATCGTATCATTATAACTTTCATTGTCTTACAGGTATTATTTACTTTTACTTTGTAGAAATACATTCCCGGCGGAACTTGTTTCCCGTATTTGTCTTTTCCATCCCAACTTATAGTATAAGTTCCCGCTGATTTAGGACAACCATTCATAATACAGCGAACTTCCCTGCCTGTTATGTCAAAAACTATTGCCGAAACTAATACCCAATAACGGGTATCAAGCTTTACACTTGTTTGATGAACGAAAGGATTCGGCCAGCAAGTTGATAATGTGTAAGGTTCAGTCGGTTTTACTGTTTCTATGGCTTGGATTGTGTCTGTTAACCAGGGATTGAAGTTTACGCTGTGCACACTGCTTATTACCGTATCCCCTACTGCGTCACCCAATCCGCTTGTATTAAGGGTTTTATGATAAGGACCGCTTGGATCGCCCCACCAATTATTTGTTGCATCCAGAACTCCAACTGCACGATACTCGAATTTTAACCCGTACTGATGCCCGGAAATCTGGTTATTGTTAATATGGGCATTTGTTGCGCTAAGGTATCTCATATCTATTGCTACACTATCATTATCTTTTAGAATATTATTTGTTACTAGAATCTCATATACCCCGCCCATTGACATAAAGGCAATCCCGCCATTTCCATATTTTGCCGTATTATTAGCTATATAGTTTCCTATTGCTTTTCCGGCAGTTTTTTGAAATGCAATAGCTCCTCCACCGTTGATGAAATTCCCGTTCCCATTCGCATCATTATTTATTATAGTGTTATATCTGACGACAGGTTTTCCATCTCCAAAATCTGAAAAAGTATAAATACCACCGCCGGTGCCTCCAGGAGGCGAGCTAACTATAGCATTATTGCCATATATTAAACAACTCTCTATGACTGCATCCGACCTCTCCAAATAAAACCCGCCGCCTTCATTTGCATGATTCTCTGTAAATATACATTTCCTGACCGTTATAGCTTGTTTCCACATACGAAGTCCTCCACCTTCTCCACCGTAACCACCGGTTCCTCCCGTAACCTTAAATCCATAAAGTAAAGTAGAGGTATCCATCCCCGATACAGAAGAGCTTATGGTTACGCTTCCGTTTCCATGTATTTCCGTAGAATCAGCGCCTGATTCACTAACCAAGTGAACACCATTAGATTTGTAAACAACATTTTCGTTGTAAGTCCCCTTTGCTACAAGTACGGTGTCATTATTTGCACAAGCAGTCATAGCTGCTGAAATTGTAGAGTATTGAGATGGCACACGCAAAACATTTCCAAAGCATAATGAAGCCATTCCCAAAACTACCGAAATCAACATTGTTTTCTTCATTCATCCCCCTTTTTCTATTTCTGTTTTTTCTTTTTCCTCACTACTTCATACTCTCTACTATCTACTTGTAATTTATCGTATCATTATAACTTTCATTGTCTTGCACGTATTATTTACTTTTACCCTGTAAAAATACATTCCCGGCGGAACCTGTTTGCCATATTTATCTTTGCCGTCCCAGCTTATATTATAAGAACCTGCAGATTTAGCAGAATTATTCATAATACAACGAACTTCCCTGCCCGTTATGTCAAAAACTATTGCCGACACTACCGTCCAAAATTTACTTTCTACCTTTACGCTTGTTTGGTAAACGAAAGGATTAGGCCAGCAAGAGGAAAGAGTATATGGAGGTTCTTTGGGTTTTACTTCTTCTACTGCTATTGAATGTATCCACGGGTCAAAATCTACACTGTGGACAGTGCTTATTACGGTATCTTCTATTCCATCTCCTGTTCCGCTCGGATTAAGCGTTTTGTGATAAGGTCCGCTTTCTGCGCCCCACCAGTTGTTTGTTGCATCCAGAACTTTAACTGCCCGATAAGAAAAACATAATCCATAATGGTGTCCTGTAATCTGGTTGTTATTAATGTGCGCATTTGTTGCGGTTAAGTACCTCATATCTATTCCAATGCTGTCATTATTTCTTATTATATTACTATCTATTGGAATATCATAAGCGCCGCCCTGCGACATAACCGCAATTCCACCATTCCCATATGTAGAGGTATTATTTTCTATTAAGTTTCCAATTATTGTCCCGGCAACTTTTTGTAGAGCAATTGCTCCCCCCCCGCTAATAAAATTTCCGCTTCCCTGCGCATCATTATTTATTATAGTATTATACTTGATAACAGGATAATAAGGACCGAAATCCGAAAACCCATATATTCCGCCACCGGTCCCCCCGGGACTCCACTGAACTTCCGCTGTGTTGCCGTATATTAAACAGCTTTCCACAATCGCATCCGACCTTTCCAAGTAAAGACCTCCTCCTTCATTAGCTTTGTTTCCTGTAAATATACATTTTCTTACTGTTATGTTCTGGTTCCACATACGAAGCCCACCGCCTTCTCCATCGTAACCACCGGTTCCCCCTGTAATCTTAAACCCGTAAAGCAAAGTCGAAATATCCATACCCGATACCGAAGTACTAATGGTTACCCCTCCATTTCCATGTATTTCAGTAGAATCGGCCCCGGATTCACTAATTAATTGAATCTTACTTTTTTTGAAAACAACGTTTTCATTATAAGTCCCTTTTGCTACAAGTATAGTATCCGATGCCACGCAAGCATCCATAGCTGCCTGGATTGTAGAGTATTGAGAGGGTACACGCCGAAGGTTTCCAAAGCATAAAGAAGCTATTGTCAAAGATACCGAAATCAACATTATTTTCTTCATTTAACCCCCTTTTTCTATTTCTGTTTTTTCTTTTTCCTCACTACTTCATACTCTCTACTATCTACTTGTAATTTATCTTATCATTATAACTTTCATTGTTTTGCTCGTATTATTTACTTTTACTCTATAGAAATACATTCCCGGTGGAACTTGTTTGCCATATTTATCCTTCCCATCCCAAGTTATAGTATAAGAACCTGCTGATTTAGGACAACCATTCATAATACAGCGAACTTCCCTGCCCGTTATGTCAAAAACTATTGCTGACACTACCGTCCAAAATTTACTTTCTACCTTTACGCCTGTTTGATGAACAAACGGATTAGGCCAGCAAGTTGATAGAGTATAAGGAGGCTCTTTGGGCTTTACTTCTTCCACTGCTATTGAATGAGTCCACGGGTCAAAATCTATGGTATGAGTACTGCTTACTACCGTATCTTTTATCCCATCTCCTGTCCCGCTCGGGTTAAGCGTTGCGTGATAAGGCCCGCTTTCGGCGCCCCACCAGTTGTTTGTTGCATCTGCTACTGTTCCGTATGTCCAATAAGTGAATCGCACTCCATACTGATGCCCGGTAATCTGGTTATTGTTAATATGGATATTGTTTGCATGAAGATATCTCAAATCTATTGCTACGCTATCATTGTTTCTAATTATATTGTTTTGTATTATTACATTATAAGAGCCGCTCATCAACATAACTCCAATTCCTCCGTTGCCATATGCTGCCGTATTGTTTTCTATCAGGTTGTTTATTACTGTTCCGCCTGTCTTATGAAGCGCAATAGCTCCACCGCCAAAAATCAAATCGGTAAAACCATCGGCACTGTTGTTGATTATTGTATTATTCCTTATAATTGGGGGAAAATCTCCTGCATCTGAAAAAGAATATATCCCACCGCCGGCTCCACCGGGAGTAGTTTTGGGAGGCGCAGAATTTCCATATATTAAACAGCTCTCTACGACCGATTCGGACCTTTCTAAGTAAAGTCCTCCGCCTTCATTTGCTTCATTGTCGGTAAATATACAATTCTTAATTTTCATTGACTGCTTCCATAAACGTAAGCCCCCGCCTTCTCCACCATAACCACCGGTTCCGCCTGTAATCTTAAATCCGTATAGCAATGTAGTTGTATCTGAACCGGATGCCGATGAGCTTATCACTACACCACTTGCATGTATTTCTGTAGAGTCGGGACCGGATTCGCTGACTAGTTTCACTCCATTATCTTCAAAGTTAACGTTCTCATTATAAGTTCCTTTTGCAACGATAACGCTGTCTCCTCCGTTCGCTGCATCCATAGCTGCTTGAATTGTAGAATACTGGGATGGTACATGTAAAGTTGCTCCAAAACACAAAGGCGCTATTGCTAAAACTAACGAAATGAACATTATTTTCTTCATCCATCCCCCTTCCCCCATAATAAATACACAATAGTATATAATAAAAAAATTATATACAATATATGTTCCATTTTTACCTATTAGTCAAGAGGTTTTTTATTTTTCCACCGTTAATACCAATTTTGCTAAAAATCTGTTTAGTTAGCTCAGTTGGGATTATGCCAAATTGCTAAGCTTGAAGCATCCCTACCTAATAATCTTTTTGCCGGGGAACTCTCTACTTTTAATCTCCAACTTATCCGGCTTCGCAGGACCGGGTTCGGGGCTCTTATTTTGTTCTCTGTTTTTTAGAAAAAATTAAAAATATCTTGACGAGTATAATCTCTAAATTAAGCTCGTTGAAATTATGGATATTATTGTAATCGGAGGCGGACCTGCTGGTTTATCCGCGGCTATTACCGCTAAAGACCTTGGTGCTGACGTTCTTCTTGTTGATGAAAATCATAAGATAGGTGGACAGCTTGTCAAACAAACTCATAAGTTCTTTGGTGCGAAACAACATTGGTGCGGTGTAAGAGGTATTAATATTGCAAATATCTTATTTGAACAAGCTCAACAAAAAGGTGTAAATGTTTTGTTAGAATCTTCCGCAGTTGGTATTTATAATGAAAATAATATTAAAAAAGTCGGGATTATAACTTCTGAAAAATATATGTTGGTAGAAACTAAAGGTATTATTATAGCAGCCGGTGCAGAGGAAAACATGTTAAACTTTGAAAACAATGACCTCCCCGGTATTTATGGCGCAGGTGCAGTTCAAACACTTGTAAATGTTTACGGTATTATGCCCGGTAAAAAAGTTTTAATGGTAGGTTCCGGTAATATTGGACTTATTGTAAGTTATCAACTTATGCAAGCCGGGATTAACGTTGTCGGCATAATAGAAGGTATGCCGGAAATAGGCGGGTATCTTGTTCATGCTTCTAAAATTAGACGTCTCGGAATACCGGTATATGTTTCTCATACAATAAAAACCGCAATCGGAAACGAATCTGTAGAAGGCGCAATAATTACAAAAATAGATAAAAATTGGCAATCAATCCCGGATAGCGAGAAACAAATAGATTGCGATGTGATTTGCCTTGCTGTGGGACTTACCCCGTCAACGGAATTACTAAGCCAGGCCGACTGCGAAATGAAATATGTCCCGGAACTTGGCGGATATACAGCATGTCATAACGAGTTATTGAGAACCAGTATCCCGGGGGTTTACATTGCAGGGGACATTTCAGGTATAGAAGAAGCTGTAACTGCAATGCTTGAAGGAAAAATTGCCGGCGCTGCTTGCGTGCAGGAAACGCTAGAAAATAAAAAAGCAGATACAATTTTATCACAGGCTTCTTACGAACTTGCTGAATTTAGGGCAGGTCCTTTTGGAGAGAAAGCAAGAACAGGTAAAAATAAACTTCAAAAACAATGATAATGGTTTATAAAAAAGAATGTTTTTTTGTCTAAAAATTAAAAAAAATAAAATCAATATTGACAAACCAAAAATAAGATATAAAAAATGAAAATTAGTTTGAAAATTTAAAATGATAACTAAAAACAAAAGGAAAGAAAAAAAAGGAGTGCCCTTAAAAAAAGAAAAAGGGCGAAAGGGTAGTAAAATGCTTAAACAAACTGTTTCAAAAGATTTAGGGGAGAAAAAACAGGCAAAGGTAAAAGAAAAAACCGGAAAAGCAAAAAAAGTTGAAGAAGCTGATCTTTTATATACTCAGGGACTTGAACTCGTAAGCTTTGGACGATATGAAGAAGCTTTGGATTCATTTGAAAAAGCTATAAAGCTGAAATCCAATTTTGCTGAAGCGTGGTACAACAAAAGCCTCGTTCTTGGAATACTTGAACGTCCCAATGAAGCTGTAAAAGCTTTCGAAAAAGCAATGGCGCTTAAACCTGAATTATGCGATAATGAAGATATGGACAAGTCGCTGAATTAAAAAAGTTTTTATAGCTTAATGTAGGAAAACATGAGAATATGAGGATAGGAATAGTTGCGAATCTCTCCAAACCTCATGTTAACAGTCTTCTCCCTGAACTTATAGAATGGCTTAATGCCCGCAAACAGGAAGTATATTTTTTTGATAATGGGTTTAGTCATTCTGGAGTTACTTTCTGTAAAGATTCATCGGAATTCCTTTCTGCTGTTGAAATGGTTCTTGCGATTGGCGGGGATGGAACGTTATTAAAAGCTTCTCATATTATAGGTTCAAAAGGGATTCCAATCCTTGGCATTAATCTCGGTGGGTTAGGGTTTTTAACGGAAGTCCGCAAAGATGAATTATACCCGGCTCTTACGAAAGTTTTGGCTTCCGAATACCAAATAGAAGAAAGAATGGTTCTTGAAGCTGTTGTTAAAGGCGAGAAATTGTATGGATTAAATGACATAGTTATCGTTGGCTCAGGTTCAGGCCGTATGCTTCAATTGGAATTATGGATAAATGGCAGTTACACTTCTAATTTCCTTGCAGATGGCCTGATAGTTTCCACACCAACGGGTTCTACTGCGTATTCACTTGCTGCTCTTGGTCCTGTGGTTGAACCGTCAATGGAATGTGTGGTTGTGAATTTAATCTGTCCTCACACATTTGGTGCCAGACCTATAGTAATTTCAGCAACTTCCACAATAGAAGTTAAATGCACCGCCCCATCTTTTGTGGTTGTGGCAGATGGACAGGAAAAAATCTTGTTGTCTAATAATGAGACAATTAAATTTAAAAAAGCGGATTACAAAATCAAGCTTGTTCAATCCGGGTTTCGTGATTTTTATGAAGTTTTGAGGACCAAGTTGAAATGGGGGGGAGGTAAAGAAAGATAGTTTTGAACATGCTTTGTTGTTAGGCGGAAATAAAAATAATCAAGGGATTAATAAAATTCTTATTGACAAAGACCAAACTATTAGGTAAGAATTGAAACTATTATGGATAAAATCAGAATTAAACTAAAAGCTTATGACCATAACATTCTCGATAACACTGTAAAAGAAATCATATCTACATTAAGCGAAACCGGCGGCGAAATTTCAGGCCCCGTGCCTTTGCCCACAAAACGAAGCTTATATACAGTGTTGCGCTCTTCTAACATTGATAAAAAATCACGAGAGCAATTTGAGCTTACTGTTCATAAAAGGCTTATAGAAGTAGAAAATCCTACAAAACAAACAGTAGATGCGTTAACAAAACTTAATCTTCCTGCAGGCGTAGATGTAGAAATAAGAATATAATCTACCATCAAAAACCCGGAACTTATAAGTAAAAAAATAAAACTCCTAAATAATAACTTGGGTAAGTTCCTTGTATAATTAACAAAATCTATGAATCGCAAACTTATAAAAAATATCCCTGTCATAAAAGATGCTAAAAAAGTGAAGCACAAACATTTTATGATTAAGGAAATCAAAGAATCTCCCCAAAAAGCAAAAGAGTTATTGCGCCTTCTCAAAAAATATCCTTATGTTCCAAAAATTATAGATGAAATATATAACGCAGAAAATGTATACATTACAGGTGCGGGAACTTCTTTTCACGCGGGCTTATTAGGAACGTACTATTTTAATAAACTTGCTCATACTAAAACAATTATATCATTTGCAGCTGAGTTCATAGAAAGATTTGGAGATAGCTTTACCGACAAAGATTCATTAATAGGTATATCGCAAAGCGGAGAAACCAAAGATGTTAAAAATGTAATGGATTTTCTCGAACACAAAAAATACAAAAAAATCTTATCCATCATCAATATTGTGAAATCATCTATTGCTTTGCGTAGTAGATTTATTGTTCCGCTTGCTTGCGATCCTGAAATAGCCGTTCCGGCAACGAAAACTTTTGTAAACGAGATAATAACTTTTCTTTATCTGGCAATGACTCTTGCAAAGAAAAAAGGAATCACGTCCCAGGTAACCTACAAAGATATGGAAAAACTTCCTGACTTGCTTGCAGAAACGATAGAAAAAACGGAACCAAGCGCTAAAGCCGCAGCAAAGTTTTTAGGAAAAACTAAGGAGTTTTACAGTGTAGGATACGGTATTACGTACCCTGTTGCGCTTGAGAGTGCTTTAAAAATAAAGGAAATTACCTATGCTCATTGTGAAGGAATGTATTCTTCCGAGTTTAAACATGGTCCTATATCTATTGTAACAAAAAATTATCCCGTTATGTTTACTATTGCAAAATCCAATAAAAATATAATGCTTGGTCATATAAATGAAGTTTTATGCAGGGGCGGAAAAGTCTTGGCTGTCGGCCCCGAAGATAAAGAATTGAAAAAACAAAGTAATTTCTATATCCCTTTACCTGATGCAAACCAATTTTTTACTCCTATACTTGCTGTGATTCCTTTCCAACTAATTGCTTATTATCTTTGCTTGCAAAAAGGATATAACCCCGACCAACCAAGAAATATTTCTAAAACGGTTACCGTAGCGTAGTATCCTACTATAACCGCAACTCATACCTGTCTTATCTTTACCATCTCTGTTCTTCTCTCTGTGCCCTCTGCAGTAAAAATCTTTTATCATCCGTTTACTCTAAATTTTATTTGTTCTCTGTGTCTCAGTGGTTGCTATTTTTGTTTTTTTATCGTTCTTTCTTCTGCCAAAAATTTCGTGCCTTTTTGTGTTTTCGTGCTTAGTTAGAGTTTCCCGCCTTGGCAGGATTACTCTAATTTATCCAGCTCAGCTGGGTTTCGTGCTTTTGTGGCCAGGTTAGTTGGGCTACCCGCGCGGATGGCAAGTTCGTACTGCTTCTTTAAGTTTTTCACGGTCTATATGAGTATAAATTTCGGTAGTAGTAATTGAGGAGTGTCCTAATAATTGCTGAACTACTCTTAAATCTGTTCCGGCCTCTAATAAAGCCGTTGCAAACGAATGCCTGAAAGTATGAGGAGTAACTTCTTTATTAATTCCGGATAATTTAATGTATTTTGTTATGATTTTCCATCCACCCATTCTGGATAGTTTTTTGCCATTCTGGTTGAGAAATAAAAATTCCGTATCTTTCCCCTTTTTTAATACGGGACGACCGTTTGTTAGATACATTTCTATGGCTTTTTGCGCATACGAACCAAGCGGAACTATCCGTTCTTTGTTGCCCTTGCCGAAAAAGCGCAATAACCATATATCCTTTTCCGGAATAATTTCGGACATCCGTAAATTTAACATCTCGGAAATTCTTAGCCCTGCCCCATAAAGCACTTCAAGCATTGCTCTGTCTCTTAAACTTGACGGGTCAATTTTATTTGCTTGCTCTAATATCAAATCAACCTCTTCCGGCGCTAAAACTTCAGGTAAATATTTTATCAATTTAGGCGCATGTAAAGAATTAATCGGTGAATCCGTTATCATTTCCGAATCTGCAAGGAACCTGTAAAACTCCCTCATTGCAGCTACTATACGGGCAATAGAACTCATTTTCATCTTTTCCGTATCTTCTAAATGTATAATAAACGCATTTATGTTTTCTATTTTAGCTTTTACGAGATTGACTTTTATGGACTTAAAAAATGCAAACATCTTTCGTATATCACTCTCATAAGCCTCTTCCGTATTGTGACTGCTTCCTTTTTCCATAAGTAAATGGTT
>JAQTXJ010000115.1 GCA_028688815.1 bacterium
TAATCATCTTATTGCATTATTAATTTCTTTTTTTCTCTTTTTTTTCTCTGTGTCCTCTCTTTTTCTTATCTCCATTCTCTTATCAGTTCTTTTTTCCCATAAATTGTTTTTTCTGTGTTCTCTGTGGTTAAAGTTTTTTCTACTATCTGTAATTCAGTATTAATTTTTTTTCTCTGTGCCCTCTCTGTTTTCTATCTCCATTTTGTTGTCTGTTCTTCTTTTAACTCTCAACTGTCTCTTCTCTGTGTTCTCTGTGGTTAAAGTTTTTTCTACTATCTGTAATTCAGTATTTGGCATTCGTTATTTTTCCTATGACCGATTCTATTTCTTCTCTAGAAATTTTACCTTCCCGTAGTATAACAGGAGAAAAACTTATGTCAATAATTGTAGAAGAAATATTACCTGAAGTTCCCGGAATAACAAAATCTACTTTAATAGTTAAGTCTAAATGACTATTGGACGGGGCAAAAGATTCTATGTTTGCGCTTGTAGTTGCAAGAGGATTCGAGTATTTAGATAAAATAGAGAAAATGGGTTCTGAGACGGGAATTCTTATACCCATTGTATCATTAAAACTTTTAATAGGAGAATCCGACTTTGCCTTGAAAATAATCGTTAATGCACCGGGCCAGAAAGCATTTATTAACTTTAATCCAATTTCAGGAACATATACATATTTATCAAGCTCGGATGTATCTTTAATAAAAAGAATTAAAGGTTTTGCCTTGTTCCTGTGTTTTATTTTATATATTTTGTCAATTGCAATTAAATTATGCGCATCACAACCTATTCCATAAACAGTATCCGTGGGAAATCCGATTATTCCCCCGTTGCCAAGTGTAGATATTGCACCTTCTATTAAATCCGTTTTATTCATTTATTTCCTATACTTTGCCCGAACTTTTGTTCGGGATATCAACTCTAGACAGAAACAAATTAAGTACAGGGTAGATGGGGTAATGTCACCCCATCTACCCTTATTTATTAATTATCAAGTAAGAAGAACTATCGCTCAGGCGATTCTAATAATTCTTTTGTTCTTTCCAATAAATTATTTGTTTGAAATTGGATGGACCTTTAACTTTTTCACTTATGAGTTCACCTTTACTGCCCCCGATTGTAATAACAAAATCGCCGCTTACTGTAACGGATATTTGCGGACTCATAGGCACACCTTCACCAATTTCTTCGGATATTTCATCATCATCAGGTGCTTTTCCTGTTGTAAATTGTATATGATACAACCTTGCCAGCCCTTCTATCCCGCAGGGATTAGTCGGATCTACCGGTTCATAAGTGGTAAAATAAACTATTTCATTGAATACAATGGGTTTTGAAATGGATTTTTCATTTTTACCGAGTTCTCTGTACCAACCATTGCTATTTGCCGTCCCCCCGCCTGTAATGTTTACAAGGTCTACATCTGTATAAGGTGTAGTTTGTCTATTATCTCTTATGCCATAAAACCTGTTGAAAGTATTGACTCTTCTTAAAGAATCTCTATCGCCTCCGCCGATAAACAGCCATAATTGTCCGTTTGCATCATAAGCGCAGGATGGCGGATAATAGAAAGGTTGTTCCCTTGAAGATACAAATATTCTATTACAGTCCCAACTAGCCGGAAGAGGGCTGCGAATATCAAGTTTCCATAGCTGCCCTTGTATGTCTCCGACATATATATAATCTGAAAAACCATCATTTGAAGTATCAACAATAACGGGGTCGGAAGGTATGCAATTTGTCATATAAGTATTAGTGAATTTCTTAAGCACTGTTCCATCTTTTGCATCAATAACATAAATTGCACGTCCGAGGGTTCCTGATTCTTTATTAAATCCCCCGCCAATTACCGCAATGGTTTTTTCTCCTGTCCCTACCCTTACTCTTCCTATTGCCGGGTTTGACCATGTTTGTGCGAACATTGTATCACCACCGATTTCCCATAAGAATGATGGATTTTCAGTATTGGTTACGTCAAGCGCAAAATAATAACTTCCACCACTACGTTCTCCACAAATCAATTCCGTTTTCCATTCAGTGCTGTCTTTTGTCGTATCTCCAATACTTGATGGAATCCATGTGTCAAATACAATAGGGTTGCCGTCTACATAATAGTCGTGTGCGATTCTTAAGTTTTTTAGCTTGGATAACTGGTTTTTAGGAATAAATGCCCATAGCTCTCGACCTGTCCCGGGAGTAAAAGTATCACCCTGTGCTACATAAGTTCCTGCATCAAAGGCGTGTAACATACCATCATTTGCTCCGTCAATAACAATTTTTTTACGATGCTTATTTACTGCTTTGAATCCTTCATATCCCTCATCAGTGTACCATGGAGAAGGCGGACCTACACAAACAGGCCAGGAATGGAATATATCTCCTAATTTCCAATCGTACCCATTATCACCTCTTACATAATTTATAAGAGCTTCTACGGAATCGTTTGCAACGCCTAAATCATTAGAATCCACATAAGATGGTGTAAATGCTACACGATTATTGCTTTTTTGGGTATAAATATTTCTCTCGGATGAAGTCATATTTTTAAGAGCTTCGCCCGCTTCCCATAAAGGATTTGATAAAACATGCCCTGAATCGTCCTGGGGTAATGTTCCATCGGGATTCAAACGGAAAGCTTTTACATACCCATCCCAGAAAGGAGCAGCCGCAGAAGGCATAAAAGAAGCGATATATATATTATTGTAGTATTCGGTTCTGACGGAAGGAACTTCAGGTCCCGAGAAAGAAGTCGCGCGTTCTTCCATCAGGCTGAAAATTGTATTAAGAACGGAGTCAAGCATCTCAGCTGAAGTTGCCGGGTAATAATGTTCTGTCCCGCCAAGTTTAGCTATAGAATCAAGACATTTCGCTCCATTCCCTCCTGCTACCGCAACGCCGCAGGCAAAAGTTTTTATATCATAACTAATTCCCATAATTTGCATATTGCGAAGTCTTGTAGCCTCAGCATAAGGTGAATGAGTATTATTCCCGGGATAGCCTGTTTCTTCGCCATCTGAACAAAGCAACACATAATATCCTCTGCATCTTTTTGCAGGGTCTTTAGGTATAAGATCCTGTATATAATATTGTCCTGCCCAGTAAAGAGCCCCGCCAATCGGAGTTCCTCCATCTGCACGAATTTCCTCAACCTGTTGCGCATTATCAAGCCACTGGTGAATTTGTCCAATGTGAGCTGCATCCCCGGCTAATCCCATAGGTGCCCTTAAAATCGTTTTTGTTGCTTCAGGATAAGATTTAGGCCAATAGTCGTTTCCGCTTCCATCTACACCGTGCCAGGGAATCTTCTGTGTTTTAGAGGCTGTGTATGGAGATATCCTATAATAACCTCCTCCATCTGCGGCACCACGCGAAAGCTCATTGGTGGATTTATACTGACCGTAAGTCAACAATCCAAATCTTATGTCTCGGTGTTTGTAGACAACATTGTAAACCGCATTTTTTAGAATATACATTCTTGAGTCATTCGAAAACCCATCTCCGTTTGTATCTCTTCCGGGAAAATAATCACTCCCGTCACCCCAGGTGCAGTTGCCATTCATATCGTAAGTCATTGACCCGGAAGTATCAAAGATAAGCAAAACATCCGGTTCAACAGTTACGCTAAAAAGATCATCCGCAGGAAAAGCTTTTGTTGCAAAGCATAGAAAAATTATAAGAAAAACAAGTTTTTTCATATTATCCTCCTCTATTCAAAATGTAATTTTTTTGACATTTCCTGCACTTTATAGGAAAATTTTACGTTTTTATAATTAAACATATTATCGGAAATATCCGTTTCTTCTTTTACGTCTTTAACTTCAGTTGTTGATTGTAATGTATTCGTAGAATCATACTTTTCTATCGTTTTTGGAATCCATCCAAAATCGTCGGTTTCTATGTAATTTTTATAACTGATTACTTCCTTGTTTGAATGAATTTTTTCTGTTTTGTTTTCTAGCTTTATCTGTGTTTTCCCTTTTTCTCGTTTGATTCCTACCGCTTCCAGAGCATCTTTTATGGGCGGCATCTTTTGCATTTTACCCGTGGCAGGGATATACCAACATTCCTTCCCATCGGATATTATTACGAGTCCTATTTCTTCCGAGTTGGGTAAGGTTTCTTCTATCCTTATTTTATTGTCTTTTTGCATAACGGAAGTTTTATAAACTACACTGGTTGAAGATTGATTTGGGGTATAAAGTTTTGTTTCCAGTGAAAGAACTGTTCTTTCACCTGCAGAAAAACATACCAAAGGCATCAAAATAAATACCCAAAAGATTAACTTGTTTCCTCCTAAAATGGTTTTTCCTTTTTTAAACATTTTGCCTCCTGTTTAATCAATACAATGTTCCGCCTCTTCCAAGCGGACCACATCTAACTCTTGCTTTTACGACACGTTTGCTTTTATTCATTTTTCCTGAAGTTATTACATCATACTTGAAATCAAAGAATTCGTTGCCTTCTTCTATGCTGAATCCCTCTTTATAAGCTGCGCCAACAAGTTGAGGCGGGGTGGGAATTGTATTCGGCAATCCGCTTTTATATTTTGCATTATTAACAAGCGTAATCCATGTATCCGGTGATGCCGGGAATGCTTCACATTTTGCCGGCACCTCTGATATGCCCCGCTCTAACCCGGCTTCTGCAGAATGAAATGCAATTTTCGAGTCTGAACCTGCAACACTGATTCTAATTTCGCTCATACTCATTGTCATTAAAGTTATAACCAATAATCCAAGTATAACTAGTACGCTCATAACCAATATGAGCGAAACTCCTCTTTCTTTATCCATAGCTATTATATATATGAAGCAAATCCCTGAAACTGTCAATACATTTTTTCATTTTCTTATCGGCAGAGATGAGATTCTTCGCTACGCTTAGAACTATAGAACACTTAAATGCGGTGTAATTGTGAGAAAAAATGTATAACGTATATCTCAGATTAGATGTTGTATGAGAATTTTTAATCCGATAGCAATTAAAATTATACCGCCAAGAATTTCGATTTTATTCTCAAAAAAATGCCCGGCTTTATTGCCAATAAACACGCCTATAAAAGAGAGTGAAAAAGTTATAATCCCAATAATCATTATTGGAGTTATGATGGGAACTCTTAAAAATGCAAAACTCAAACCAACCGCTAATGCGTCAATGCTTGTGGCAACGGATAATAACAACAGTACATATAAATTCAACGGGTTAATTTCTTTTTTTTCTGATTCTTTTTTTGTTGCTTCATGAATCATTTTAATCCCTATTAAACTTAATAATCCAAAAGCTACCCAGTGGTCAAAACTTGAAATAAAACGGTCAAGGTAAGATCCCACAAACCAGCCTATTAATGGCATGCCCATCTGAAACATACCAAAGAAGAGTGCAATTTTTAATGCATCCACCGGTTTTACATTTTTTATAATTGCGCCACTCGTAATGGAGACAGCAAAAGCATCCATTGCCAGACCAAAAGCTATCAATATATAAGTTAACATAATCCCTTTGGGTTATTTCAAAGTGCAGAATATCCTTCTTTATAAAATCGTCAATAAAATTAAAAATAAGAATTTTTATAAATAATAAAATAAACCGTAAAAATATTGAATTTTATAGATTTTTGTTGCAAAAAGGAGATATCGTGATACATAGTTTAAAGTAAAACAAATAGAAAAAAATCTTTATGAATAACAGGAGGAAAGAATGACAAAAAATTTTCATATAGTATCTGCAAGCATCTTGCTTGCAAGTAAAAATGTATCTGCAGGCATCTTGCTTGCAAGTAAAAATGTATCTGCAAGCATCTTGCTTGCAAGTATTTTTATTTTCAACGCTTCCGCCTTTGGCGCCCAGGAATTTGCAAAAGGAAGACTTATTGTTAAATTTAAAGAAGAGATTA
>JAQTXJ010000116.1 GCA_028688815.1 bacterium
GTCTAATAAGGATAATTCGCTCCCACTTTTATTTGAGGTGTTTATTTTATATACTTTGCCTTTTCCGCCTGTCCCGACATATATAGTATTTCCCGATTTAATTATTGACCATATGTAGAGTTCAGGGTTTTTCCATAATTCTTTGATTGCGGGAGCAATTGATGGGTTTCCGTTCTCATCAAGCATTATGTTGTTGAGCTTGCATTTTGCGAAGTCTTTCACTTCCCATAACTCGGTATTCACTCCAAGTGCATTTACGGTAAATAAAAAACACGTTGCAATTCCAAATATCTTAAACCTTTTCATTTATCCTCCATTTGTTACTTAGTTATTAGATTTCTGCAAATTTCTTATTTTCTTATCTTTGCGGTCTCAACTTTTTTTATTCTCACCGCAGAGACGCAAAGTTCGCAGAGTTCATAATTTATTTACAATTCTTTTTATTCCATCCTTTAAAATAGGAACATTAAAGTTTATAAGCAATCCTACTTTTATTTCTGTTAATTTTAAATATGTTAGAAGCTGTGCTCGGTGAATTGGAAGTATTGCTTCAATAGATTTTAATTCAACAATCACACAATTCTCAACCACCAAATCAAGACGATATCCACAATCTAAACGAATTCCTTTATACTCCACCGGCAGAGGTATTTGCCGTTCAAAAGAAAGTTTATTTAGAGTTAGTTCTCTGCAAAAGCATTCTTCATAAGTGGATTCTAGTAAGCCTGGGCCTAAGGTTTTATGAATCTCAATTGCTAAACCAATTATTTTGTTAGACGCTTCATTTTCTTTTATCATATCAGTTCTTTGCGTTCTCTGCGACTCTGCGGTGAAAAGTTTCTTTTTCCTTTACTTCTGTCATAAAATATTCTTACCGAAATGTCTGACCTACCACAAATAAGTTATTATATACTACTATTTAATTACCGTCTTCTAATTTTTCACTAATTCTTTATAATTTCTGACATTCATAGCTAAAAATGCTTCTGCAAAACCTTTCTTACCAAGCAAAGTATAATTTCGATAAAAATTTAACAACTTGCAAAAATGCACATAATCAAACACTTTCATTCCTGTGCGATATTTCATTAGTAAGTTTTCTTTTTCTTCAAATTGTTTATCGATATTACAAAATACATTAGGCGGTAAAAGACTATAAACTTCATAACTTACTACCGTAATATCATCCGAATCTATTTCTTCTAAAGCAGGTGCCAGTATTTTATTTGCAATTATGTGATGGGGGTCCTGCTCATTAATAAACGGGACAAATATAATTTTAGGATTAATCTTTTTTAAAAGACAACTTAATTCCGTTACGTTTTTTTGATTGAACTTAAAACAGCAGGCATCTTCTCCCCATAAAATCAATTCTTTTACTCCCAGCTTTTCTGCAACTATTTTTGCTTCTTTCGGACGAATAGTCTTATCCATATTCTCGCTTAGAGCAAGCGTATCGCTGCCGTCCGTTATCTGGATAATTGTAACTTTTGCTCCTGATTTTAACATTTGTAATAGTGTCCCTCCACACCCGATAATTTCATCGTCAGGATGCGGGGAAAGGACCAACGTATTCCCGTGAAAATCTATTACTTCTTCTAATTGACGAAAATTTGTTTGCAAATATTGAGGATGTTTTTTTATCCACAAATTGTATTTTGAAAATAGTTTTTTCTCGCGTGACTTAAACGTATCAATATCTTTTGTTGTAGGAACTTTTCTTGATTTACGACAAAGTACGACATAATCACTGCCGGATTCTGACAGCCACCGTGCAGTCCTTTCTTTGCTCCATTTTTGTAATGTGTTGTTCAGCCGTAAAGATAAGTTTTTGAATTTGCTTAACATAAAGAATGGCCCGAATCCGTGAGATACAGTGCTTACTATATCAAATTCCAGTTCTTTGAGCATATGCTTTAAACCGGCAGGAGTATATTTTCTCGCAAATAATTTTGGAGTTTTGGAATACAACCAGTGACGTGTGCGCATAGAAAATTTGGAACCGAGAATAATAGGTAAAATTTTTCTCGCCGTTTTTTTTAGCAATGAAAGTAAAAATTTTGGATTAGTAACGTAAGAGAGTCTCAGCATATTTGGTCCCGTAACTATAAGATGCCCGCCAGGTTTAAGTATTCTATACATTTCCTGTAACGCCCAGTAGTCCCACCTTAGATACTCTATCAATCCCATTGCAACAACTACATCAAATGTGTTATCTTTGAAATCAAGGTTTTCTATACTGCCCTGTTGGAAAACATTTTTACATTTCAATCCCGCTTTGGTGCAATTTTTTTCCGCTAAATCAAGCATTTTTTCCGAAACGTCAATACCGCATACATCAAAACCTTTGAGTAAAAGATTTACGGAAGTTAATCCCGCTCCACATCCTAAGTCAAGTATTTTAGTGCCTTTTCCTAAATTGAGATTATCGATATAGTTCAATACATAATTTAATCGCTCCTGGATAATAAGCGAATGAAGGTCTTTTCCCGAATAAATATTTTGCCAGTTCAAAGCATGTTCTTCGAAATAATTTTTGACGAATGTTTTTTGCAGGCTTTCTGTGAGTTGAGTTGTGTCGGATGGGTCTTTATTCATCGTTTTCTCCAGAACGGCTTCCATTGTTTTTCTAATTATGCCTATTTAACGTTTAATTTTATTGTTTTTTCGCCTGCTAATACCCATTCCGTTTTTATTCTTTTTTCAAGAATTTTTGCTTTTCCTTCAACGGGTTCAGTAAAAAAAGAACTTATCGATGGAGGAAGAGATTGAAGCTCTTTGCCCAGAACCTGTCCGTTTTTATCTTTCTGGGATAAAGTTACTACAAGCTCATTATTTTCAGGTGTGTCAGTTAGCCATTTTTTAAGGTCATCCAGTGAAGATATTTTGCTTATGTTTTTAGTGCTTGCAGTTCTTCCGCTTTCTACACTTAACCATAAATCGTCTTTATCAATATAAGGAGGGATTTCAATGTGTATGGATTGTTTTACGATTCCTCCTTTATATGTGGATAACGAGACAATCAAATCCAGACTATCGTTTATTTCTACTGTTGATTTATTTGCCCATAATCCATCTATTTTGGCAAATTTAATCGTGTCCGAGATAGAAAGATTTATAGTAATTTCGTTTATTTCTAATTTTTGAAATGGATTATCGTTAATAACCCCGAACAAACCGGATATTTCTTTTGTAATGATATTTATATCTCCCACGTAGATATTTTTATTCGTGAATTTTTCATTTGGAGAAGCAACGTTTATATCAACTGTTGCCGTTACTTCGCCAACCGATTTATATCCTGCAGATACGGAATTCGAAGTTACCAGCCCAAAAAGGAAAGGCAATAACCGTTTTTCTTTTGTTATTTGATAATGAAATTTATTGGAATTTACGTTTACGGTTGCTTCTATTAATTTTGGCATTTTACCTATTTCACCGCTAATTCCTGTAACGTCATCGTTTGTTATTGTGCCGATTATTTTTGTTGAAACGCCCAACTTGTAAGAATCATAATTTGACGGTATTGTGGAATATATATATCCTGCGGACATTGGCAGTTCCGTTTTTCCAAAATCAAAAGACGAATGTCCGAAACCCCATACTTTGTTGCCTTTTTTGTAGGTGCAGGTGCCGATAGCGCTGTAATTGGCGTCTCCCGTTACAAGCGGGATTCCTAATGCAGAACCCGGGAAAGGAATAATGCTGTCCCGACGCTCGGAATTAGAGCCATCTATTTTTACGATGTTTAAAGAAGGAAATTTGTCCGTTAGATTTTTTAAGATGCTGTCGCAGTTAGCAGAAGCCGTGAATGATAATTTTATCGGGGATAAGGTGTTTTTTTGAGTTGCAGATGAAGCATCCTGCCCGGGAATAGAAGGGGGATTTAACATATTCTCAATCGGGGTAATGCCTACAAAATACCCGTCTTCTCTTGGAAATATTACAAAACTATAAGAGAGCGCTCCTATCAATTTGATTTCATTGTTAGCGGATTTAAAATACACCGGGCTACCGCTTACTCCGCTTGGGACTCCCATTCCTGCAATTTTAGGTCCGGAAATTTTGCCAAGAAATAAATCACATTTTGGAAGATGGTTTTTTATTATATCTACTATTTCTACATCAAACGTGTCTATTTGTGTGCCTTTTAAAACTGTTATGGCAAAAGCTTTCATCCCGGGTTTTACTTCGCTTACAGGCATAATCCCGGAAGCACTTAATAAGAGCAATAATATTTTATACATTTAGTCTCCTGGAGTGGTTATCTGAGATTTAAACTTTATTCTTATTGAGTCAAAAAATGCGATATTATCACGATAATCAAAATACGTCCAGGGTAATGTGCGAAACTTTTTTTTCTTGCAGACAAAAGTTAGCTCTGCGTATATACCTTTGTCGAGATAGACACGGTGCGAGTAACCTTTAGTGCTTGCGAGAACGAAGTTGTGCATAGTTGCATACCCGGGGTCGAGATTTACGGTTCTTGTCCCGTCTGCTCTTTTAAAAGAATCTTCCATTTTTATGGTTTCAAGTTTTATTTCGCTTAATGAGTCCTGCGAAATAAGAGATTCGAAACTTACCCACTGTCTTTTTAATTTTTTTCCCATTTCAACGACGTAATAATCCGTAACGTCAAATACTATAGGGTCGCTTTTAATATCTACAGTGCCGAATCTTTTAGTTATCGTTTTAAATACTTCTATATCATTGCAGTCGTCCGCCGTAATAATTCCCATTACAAGTTTAGCAGGATAGTCCATTTTCTAATGAATATTCATTAACCTATTTTGGATAGCATTTGTTATTTTAATGTTATTTTGTTACAAGGCAAGAAAAATATTTATAGAGGGACAGAAAAGATTATAGCCCTAATATTGCAAGAACAAAAGCAATAAGAGATATAATAAATACTTTACCCCAGAAAAACTTTATTATCTGGTCAATACGAAGACGGGGGTTTGTATTTTTTATTAGAATGAAAGCTACAAGAACCAAAACATATTTTAATACCGCCCATAAAATATTTAATCCTTTAAAGTGTAATCCTCCGAGAAATAAAGTGCTTAAAAATATTGGAGCGGTAAATAGTAAAACTTGTTTTGCTAAAATAGTAAACGCTAAAGGAGGCCCGCCGTATTCTATGACTGCTCCGCCGGCAAGTTCGGTTTCTGCTTCTGCTACGTCAAAAGGCGCATATCCAAGTTTTGCCGTCATACAAAGTAGAGCAACAAAAAATGCAAGGAACCCGGAAATAGAATGTGTAAATATTGTTCCGTGCTGTACCTGATAATTTATAATTGAACCTAATTGTATGGAATCTACCTTAACTACGGGTATTAACGCAGAAATTATAAAAGGCAGCTCATAAGCTATGAGTAATTTTATTTCTCTTGAAACTCCAATTGCAGCAAGAGGATTAGCAGAGGCAGATCCTCCAAGGATTATTGCCAGAGGAGGCAAAATCAGTAAATATAAAATTACTATTAAGTCGCCTACAAAAGTAACGCCGGGATTGAAATTGGTTTCCATTAATATGAAACTTACGAGCGCGGCGCCTACGACTCCTATAATGGGAGCGGCAAGAAAAACCATTTTGTTCCCTTCAGCAGGAATAAGAGTTTCTTTGCCCAGCAATTTTAAGAAGTCGGCAAAACCCTGATACCAAGGGGGACCTACTCTATAGTGAATTCTTGCCGTTACTTTGCGGTCAATCCAGGAGACTATTAAAGATAATATAAATATGAATGCAAACCCCGGGAATATAAGCCACTCAAATAAAAGTCT
>JAQTXJ010000117.1 GCA_028688815.1 bacterium
TCCGCAGGGAGGAGAAATAGAAAACAGAGGGCACAGAGAACAAAAGGATTACCACGAAAATAGAAAAGAAATATAGAAGGACACGAAAAACAGATAACCCAGCTGAGCCCAGAGGGCTGGATATCCGCCTGAGGCGGAAATTCTCCTACGTTGAAAACTCTAACTAACAAATAAAATCTTTTTGCCACAGAATTACACAGAACAATAAAGAAAAAAGAGAAAAACTAACAGAAAGAAAGCACACAGATTTTCACAGATAAAAACGGATTAACACAGAAGTATGGAGAAAAACAGAAAGCGCAAAGAGAAAAATACTGAATGCTACGCTTAAAGGATAAAAGTCTTGACAAAATATTCTTCCACACTATTTTTCGACATATAGTATTTAGATAGGAACAAACAAACTCAAGCTGCCTACTTTTAGGCAGGCAAGGATGAGAAACAACTATTCAAGCTGGAAGCTTGAATTACATTAAAAAGGGAGGGAAAATGAGGACAAAAAGTTTAATTGGAGCAGTCGTAGGTTTTATCTTTTTAAACGTATCTTCTTTGTTTGCAACGATGAACTGGGTACAGGCAACGGATTCCGCAGACTGGTCAAAGAGAAGAAATCTTACGGCAATCACTTTTGACGGCAACTTATGGGTTATTGGAGGAGGAGGTTCAGGGGCAACGAATTATAACGATGTCTGGTATTCTACAGACGGAGCGGGATGGACTTCTGCAACGGATTCTGCGGATTGGACGGCGCGAAGAAGTCACGCTTCCGTCGTATTTGACGAAAAAATATGGGTACTTGGAGGCGCAGCGGGAACAACTTTTTATAACGATGTATGGTATTCACCGGACGGCGCTACATGGGCTTGTGCGACGGATTCTGCAGATTGGCCGGAAAGGTCAGGACATACGTCGATTGTATTTAACGATACAATATGGGTAATCGGAGGAAGCGGCATAGGTACGGGAGTAATTTACCGTGATGCGTGGTACTCTCTGGACGGGGTAACATGGACTTGCGCGACGGATTCTGCGGAATGGTCGGCACGGTCGGGACACACGTCGCTCGTATTCAACAATAAAATGTGGGTAATCGGAGGAAAAGGCGCCGGCATAGGAAATAACCTCAACGATGTCTGGTATTCTACTGATGGCGTAACATGGACTTGTGCAACGGATTCCGCGGAATGGACGGCAAGGTCGGGACATACGTCAGTCGTATATGGTGGTGCAATGTGGGTAATCGGTGGGAGCGGCGCATCGGGTACGGTTTACAACGATGCGTGGTATTCTACGAATGGAACAACCTGGTTTTTCGCAACGGATCCTGCAGAAGTGCTGGCAAGAGCAGCGCACGCATCGGACACGCTGAATGGCAAGATATGGACAATCGGGGGAAGAGATGAATCTTATGCTCTTTATAATGATGTTTGGTATTCGGGAATAATAGGTACGGAAGAGATTGCGGATTTTGGAGTGCGGAATGCGGAATTGAAAATATTAAAAAATAAGATTTGTTTGTCTGTCCCGAACACGATTGAAGCAGGCATAAAATTATACGATTTATGTGGAAGAATGAAAGAAGTCGTTTATACCGGAACATTAAGTAAAGGCAATTATACATTTACGCCAAGTATAAAAAAGACGGGGATATATTTTGTGAGGTTGAGTAGCGGAAAGTTTAAGACAACACAAAAATTAATTCTAATGAAATAAATAAAGATAAGAAAAACAACAAAACAAAAGAGAATTTAGCCACGGATAACGGACACGGATTTTCACGGATTAACACGTAACAGAAATTTTGGACGCACCCGCCCCTCCAAACAAAACGGCGGGCAGGCAAAAAGATCGGCGGGCAGTGATTGAACGCAGATTAACAGGATATTAGAAAATTAAAATAATAGAAAAACAAAAGAACTGATAAAAAAGGATTTCCATATAGATTTTCGCGGATTAACAAAAAAATTTCACCACAGTCAACAGAGGAGAATTCCAAAAGTTTAAAATCCAAAATTACTAAATTACCAGACAGACTTCCAAGTTAAAATTTTATTTCTAATCCTAAGATAGGAGTAAACAGGAACTGATAGATTTCGCTCCGATTTTTATAATCACTATCCCATTCATAAGTAAGAATATTTTCATAATTATATACATTCCATAAGTTCAGGTATATACTAACATCAAAGTTTTTTAGTTTTTTACTATATGTTAATTTAGTATCCAAACGTTGATAATCCGGGTATCTGGCCGAATTACATTCGCCGAATATGGGCATCCATTTTCCCAGCACCGGATGTTGTTGCCTTCCAAGAAACGGTGTATAGGGTTTACCTGTTGTGTACCTCCACTTAATAGAAAAATCAAAACTCCCGGAAAATTTGTAATTTCCGATTATATTTATTGTATTCGTTTGGTCCCAATTAGAATAATGTTCACCATTTCTATCACTAACTTTTGAAACCGAATATGAATAATTAACCATACAAGAAAGATTATTGAAGAATTCTTTGTCTAACAGACACTCTATTCCTTTTGCATATCCTTTTCCGGAATTATCAATTCCCGTGGAATCAGACGTAGAAACAAATAGGTTCTCATATTTTTTGGCATAAGCTTCTATAGATAGTAACGAAGTTTCGCTTAATAGATATTTTAATCCCACTATATAATGAGTAGCCTCTTCAGAATTTAGATTATTATTCTGAGCAAGGTAATCATATCGTGGCGACTGATAATACTTGCCAATCGTACAAGCGAGAATTACCGCAGAAGAAAGTTTGTCCTCTACGGTCAATCTTGGGCTAACAACACTTTTCTTTATTAAATCAAAATAATCCATTCTTATTCCGGGTATTACAGAAAAAGAAGAAAAAGAGAATCTATTCCGGATGTAGGATGCATATTTATAAGAAAAAGCTTTGCTTTCTATAGTATCGCCCGGCAGCGGAATACTTGTTGGAGTGGTATCGGGGAATTGATTAAAATAATGATAAAGGTCAAGATATTTATAACTTATGCCCGATTCAAATCCTTTATAATTTAAATCAAAACTTACCGGCAAACTAATCTCCGAAGCATTCATTTTCCCTCTTCCTTTTTGGTAGGCATCCCATACAATAGCGTTTCCCGTCGCATTTGCTGTGAATTTTCCATTTTCAGAAAATAGATGCTGCCATGCCACACCTAATGTATTCTGGCTATTATTCCACTTGATTTCAATGTTTTCAAATGGTCCATAATCACCACCAAATGATAAATTGTCAGTTGCTTTAACGCCCAATATTAAAAACTTATTATTTTTATTTATATCAAAACTTATTTTACCAAGATAATCCTGATAACTTGGAATAGATATTTTCTCCTGAAGAATTCCATTTAATAGTTCTAAATGACTTTTACGAACAGAAAAGAGGGTAGAACCTTTTTCCTTAATGGGGAGTTCAAAAATCAACTTTACGTCTGCGAGATTAAAATCCAGCAAAGAGCTAATATTATCGGATTCTTTGAGATTTATTTCTATAAGCGATGATAATTTATCGCCCCAGTTAACCGGAAAACCACCGGGTTGGAATTTAATTTCCCTTACAATATCCTCATTTATTAATGTTATACCGCCCCCTTCTCCCCCAAACCATCCAAAATGTGTTGGATAAGGGAATTCAAATCCATCTATAATCGTAAGATTTTCGTCAGGAGAGCCACCACGGACAGAAATTCTACTGCTATAGTCTTCCATACTTGCAACGCCCGGGCAAGAAGCAATAACACGTTGTATATCAAAGTGCTCAGGATTTTGTCTAATTTGCAGTTCAGTAATCTTTTGACTTAAAGGAAGATGCTCTGCAGTAACAGTAACTTCTTGCATTTTCATAGGTGTAAGTTCAAGCTTGAAATCCATTACAATATCGTTGTTCCGCAACACAGTGATTTTTTCTCTCCCGGTTTTATACCCTATCATACTTGCTTTAATAATGTATTCTCCCTGAGGAATATTTTTGATGCAATATTTTCCATCTGTGTCGGAGGCTCCACCAAAGGGCGTTCCTATTAATACGATATTCACACCTTCAAGAAATTCACCGGTGGAGTTATCAACTATTCTTCCTGTGACACAGGAAGAAATTAGCGGAAAAGTTAATATAAAAATGAACCACATTAATATTAGAGAAATGCCTTTACTCGCAAAGCTTATTTAACGTCCGTTTCCATAGTCCCTATAACAATCAAGTATTACGGAGAGGTTGGAGTTTAGCAGTCAACCTCTCCGGTTAATACCTATTATTTTTTGTTTCCGGGAAGCAATTTTTTCAGAGATTCAAAGAATTCTTTAGAACGAAGCGTCTTTGCTTTTGCCATCTGTTTTGTGCCTACCCCCGGGATATCAATATCAACTCCCTCACAAAAGTAACATCCCAGGAAAAATCCATAACCATTACCCGTTACATTTCCGTAACTACCGGGTTGAGGTATTGGCCCGCTTATAGCCGTTACGTTGAAATATCCACCACCATAGTTTATAGAATCTATTTGCCCTGAAAGTAAGCGAGTAGCGGGTATAGAAAATGTCCTGCTAGTGGTTACAAAAGTAGTATCAAAATTAAAATAATAATCAGAATATTGACTACCTTGAGAATAATAATCATAATAGATATCAAAACTTACCAAATACCAATCTGCTCCGTTTGAGGCTGTCCATGAAGCATCAAATGCTGTTCCTATAGGAAAAGTATAATCATTACCCGGAGTGGTTGTAAAAGAGCCGGGCAACTTGCAGCTACCTGTAAGTTTGCCGCAATCAAGAAAATCAACTTTAAGGTTATAATTACTTCCTTCTGTAAGTTGTATAAGAGTATCCCAATAAGTTCCACCGGAATATAGGTCAAATGGAAGATTATTATTATTTATGGTTACATAGGGTATCATAGGTCCAAACTCAGCAACACCAGCCGCAGTATAAGTATCGCCTTCATATACTTCTTTGAATACTCCGCCTACAACATATCCTGGATTGGAAGTAGAAGTAGTCGTAGTTGTGGAAGTAGTAGTATCATTCTTACAACCTGCGATGAAAAACAGAGCAAAAGCAACAACCGAAACACAGCCCCACTTTTTTGACATTTTTCCTCCTTTTTTTACCCACCTCTTCAGCTAAGATGAGAACTTTTTCTTTTATATCTCTCTATCTCTGAGAGCTTCCGGAAAATAGACAGCGCACCTATAAAAACCTAAAATCTTCTATCTGTATACTCTCCATTTAACACTATAATAAACTGCTCTTAATATACATTTTCCCCTTCATCTGTCAAGTTTTAATTTTTTAAGCCACAAAGGGACATAGAGGCGAAAGGATTAAAATTCCAAAGCAAACCTACAAACAGAAAAGTATTTTGGAATAAAGCCCGGAAGAGTGTTTTGAGTTTCCGATACCCCCGTTCTTCCTGAGACAGACAAGCCTAAAGGGCAGGGTAATTTTAAAAAATGGCATGCCTAAAAACCTAAATACAGAAGAGAATTTCTAGTATATTTCTACAACCAGAGAAAAAAGTTAAAAAGGGCTTGACAAACATAATATATTGTATCAGTAAGTAATCATATAATTATATATAGGGGTATTTGGTATTATTTTTATGAAACATTTTTCAAAAGGGGGGGAAGGTATGATTAAAAAAAGTTTCAGCACTATGGCAAGAGGCGTAATCGGAGGTTTTGTTTTACTCTTAGCCGGGAAT
>JAQTXJ010000032.1 GCA_028688815.1 bacterium
AAAACGGATAAGACGGAAGGGGATTAAAAAACTTGACTAAATGAAAAATTATTATACTGAAATACTATAATAAAATATTAGGAGAAAGATCCAGCTGTGCTGGATAAGTTAGACTCCCGCAAAGCGGGATAGCAATCTCTCCGGGAAAAGATTCCGGACAACACTCCCTAATTGCCATAAGGGAGTGTAAGTAAGGAGTAAAACTCCTAAGAGCTTGACTATAATCTTCCTGACGGAACAAAGTCTAACTAAGGAGGGAAATATGAAGTTTTTAAATATGTTAGGTGTAGTGTTAGGACTTGTTTGTTTTGGCAATGTTTTATCGGCAGATGAAATCGCCTACGATGATGGCGCTCTTGGAGTTTATTGGCCGTGGAGTTCGAGCTGACCGCATTGTTACGGCTACAACGGAGTAAGGTTTACTCCGGCACAAACACCATGCAGAGTAACCGGAGCGCGCGCAGTTATAGGTTCATGGAGCGGAGCGGGTTCATTATGCAGTTTGTTTGTTTATACCGTAAACGGGGGAAACCCCGGGACTCGTTTAGCAACGGCTACTTCTATGCCTTCAACGCAAGTAGGGCAATGGATTTCAGTAACGTTTCCCACGCAAAATAATTTCAACGGGGACTTTTTTATAATTGCATTCGTCTATAAAAGCACTACTATAGGCATAGCAACGGATGGGGCGGTCAATAATGGGGACAGGGGTGTATGTTCAAACGACCTTTCCACGTGGAAAAATTATGCGTCCGAAGGACACACGGGAGATATGATGTTGCGGGCGACCGTTTCTTATAGCGGGATTGAGGAGAATGAGAGCGCAGACAAGGAAGCAGTTTATTCAATTTCGCCAAATCCGGTAATTAATAGGAGTGTTGTTTCGTATACGATAAAAGAGAACTCGAAAGTTTCTTTAAAGATATATGACATCGCGGGGAAAGAAGTAAAGACTATTGCGAACGATATGCAGACGGCGGGAGTAAAGAAAATAGAATGGGATGCAAGGGATAACGCCGGGAAGAAAATGAACTCGGGTGTATATTTTTGCAAGATACAGATTAATAATAAGGAAGTGTCGACAAAGAGTTTGATAATTTTGTAAATCGGAAGAAAGATTAGTGCATTTGTTAAAAGAAGTATTAAAAGGGTTTTAAAAAGATTTTTGTTGACATATTTATATAGTGTGATAATTTGACCGTCTATGGCGAGAATTTTTGGTATTGAAATACCTGATGCGAAAAGGGTAGAAATAGGGCTTACTTATATATTTGGTATCGGCAGGACATTATCCGTCAGAATACTTGATAAAGCGAAAATATCCGTTGATAAGAGAGTAAAAGACCTCACGGATAAAGAAATGGAAAGCATCAGAAAAATCATTGAATCTGATTATAAAGTAGAAGGTGCATTGCGTTCGGAAGTAAGCGAAAATATCAAAAGATTTATTGAAATTGGTTGTTATCGCGGGGGAAGACATAAAAAAGGATTACCCGTAAGAGGACAACGAACAAAAACAAACGCAAGAACGAGAAAAGGTAAATCAAAAGGCGCAATTGCACTGAAGAAAAAAGCAGATAAAATGGGCGGAAAGAAAGACTAAAAATGGCAAAAAAGAAAATTAGAAGAGTTGACCCAAACGGGATAATACATATATACGCAACATTTAATAATACAATCGTAACCGTAACTGATATGACAGGAAATTGCCTGTCCTGGGCATCCAGCGGAAGCGCAGGATTCAAGGGAACGAGAAAAGGGACTCCATTCGCGGCTTCATTGTGCGCAAAAAAATGCGTCCAGGACGTCGTAAACGCGGGAATGAAAAGAGTTGAAATCTGGTTAAAAGGCCCAGGATCGGGACGAGACCCAGCAGTGAGGTCAATTAAAGGAAGCGGGTTAAAAATCATAACGATTAAAGACTTAACTCCCCTTCCGCATAACGGCTGTAGACCACCAAAACCACGGAGAGTGTAATTTATGTCAAGATATACCGGACCAAAATGCAGGCTTTGCAGAAGAGAAGGGGAAAAATTGTTTTTGAAAGGCCCCAGATGCCAAACCGAAAAATGCGCATTTGAAAGAAGACAGACAACACCGGGATTACCACCAAAGAAAAACGTAAGAAGATTATCCGAATACGGTATACATCTTAGAGAAAAACAGAAAGTAAAAAGAATGTATGGTTTACAGGAAAGGCAATTTAGAGAATATTTTGAAATAGCTGCAAGCAAAAAAGGCGTTACCGGAGAAGCTTTATTACAAATGCTTGAAAGAAGACTTGATAATTTGGTCTATAGAATCGGTATCGCAAGTTCAAGAAGAATGGCAAGAGAACTCATAACTCACGGACATTTTCTTGTCAATAATCACATAACTAACGTTCCGTCGTTCCTTGTCAAAAAAGGCGACGAAATAACATTGAAAGAAAAATCGAAAAAATTAACGGCTATCGAAGAAGCACTGAAAAGCAAACAGGAAGTACCGTTATGGCTATCCTTTGAACCTGCAGAATTTCGTGCAGTCGTGAAAGAACTACCTGAACGAAAAGATGCTCCTCAGGATATAAGAGAGAACTTAATTGTAGAACTTTATTCCAAGTAAAACATTGAGTTACTTAATTAGTTGTCAGTTTTTTGTTCCTCGGAGGTGAAATATTATGAAACTAAGCTTTGAACTATCAAAAAAAGGCAGGAAAGGTTATACTTTACCGGAACTGGATACTCCAAAAACTGAAATCCCGGCAGAATATTTAAGAAAAAATTCTCCAAGATTGCCGGAACTCGGCGAAGTAGATGTCGTAAGACATTTCATTAACCTGTCAAACCTTAATTATAACATAGACAGGAACTTTTATCCGCTAGGCTCCTGCACAATGAAATATAATCCCAAAATAAACGAATATACATCAAGAATACAGGGACTTAACGAAATACATCCACTGCAGCCGGAATCCACGGTTCAAGGTGCTTTACAAATATTATTCGAACTTTCCGAATGGCTGAAAGAAATTAGCGGGATGAAGGAAGTGTCACTGCAACCCGTGGCAGGCGCACATTCCGAGTTTACGGCGCTGCTTGTAGTGAAAAAATATTTTGAAACAAAAGGTGAAAAAAGAACTAAAATACTTATACCGGATTCGGCTCACGGCACAAACCCGGCAAGCTCTGTGATTGCGGGATTTACGGCAGTGCAAATACAATCCAACGCGAAAGGTATGATTGACCCCGCGGAACTGGAAAAAGTTATGGATGAAGATACGGCATGCGTTATGTTTACAATGCCAAATACACTCGGGATGTTTGAAAGCGATATCTCTCAACTTTGCGAAATAATTCATAGAAAAGGCGGACTGGTTTATATGGACGGCGCTAATTTGAACGCATTTTTAGGTATACTGAAACCTGCCGATATAGGCGTGGATATTATGCATTTTAATTTACATAAAACTTTCAGTACCCCGCACGGAACAGGCGGACCGGGCGGAGGTGGCGTAGGCGTTGTCGACAAGTTAAAAGATTTTTTACCAGTGCCAAAAGTAATTAAAAAAGGCGAAACTTTTGCGCTGGATTATAAATTCCCGAATTCTATCGGGAGAGTCCACGCGTTTTATGGTAACTTCGGAGTCTGCATAAAAGCTTATACTTATATTAAAATGCTCGGAGCAAAAGGACTGCGAAAAGCATCCGAAAATGCAATCATAAACGCAAACTATGTATTGGCAAGTTTGAAAGACTACTACGATGCACCTTATCCTATACCCTGTATGCACGAATGTGTGCTCGCAGGGAAACATGGAACGAAAACACTGGATATTGCTAAAAGATTACTGGATTATGGAATGCATCCACCCACTATCTATTTTCCTCTGATAGTTCACGAATCTATAATGATAGAACCTACTGAAACGGAAAGTATTGATACTCTGAACGATTTTATAGATACTTTAATCACTATAGCTAAAGAGGCAGATACAAATCCTGATTTACTAAAATCGGCACCTCATAATACTCCTGTAGGAAGATTGGATGAAGTGAAAGCGGCGAGAGATTTAAGCGTGAATTATTTTAACTCGTAGTTTTACTTACATAATACGGGAAAAATCAAATAGAGGTTTCTTAGAAACGCCCCCAACGGGAGTTGAACCCGTGTTTTTACCTTGAAAGAGTAGTGTCCTAACCGCTAGACGATAGGGGCAAATTCAATCATTTTTCTTCTAAAAATTTTGAGCCGTGCTGGATTCGAACCAGCGACACCCGGATTAAAGATCCGGTGCTCTACCAACTGAGCTAACGGCCCATAAAAATTTATTATTCTCTTCTATACTATAAATACCCTAATTGTCAAGTTAAGTTTTTTATGTCTAAAATATATAATCTCTTTTCTTCTTTAGATTATTTTATTGAATATTTAAAAATGATTCTGTGAAACAGTCCGACTTACTTCATTATTATTGCATATTTATAATGGTTTCTTTTCTATATAAAAATTAAGACCTTCTTGTTTTTATTTCCTTGACAAAAACAAAAAATTTACCATATACATATAATATTATTAACAATTAAAAAACTTTTTTAAAGTTTTTGTAAGGAGGTATGTATGTATTTATTTTTAGCTTTTCTTGCTCTTGTTCCTGCTAGTTCAGTGGGAAGAATTCCTATACTTTTGCCAAATAGAGGAATGAGTAATAACACTACAATACTGTATTCATCCTCAAAAGCAGTTTTAGATACCCTGATGCCAACTCTTGCAGCTCCTTTTAGTGGGTTAAATACTTCTGATAGGGTAGAGTATGAAGCAACAAAATTTACTCCCGCATCGGCATGTACAATAACTGCTGTTATGCATGGCGTAACAGGAACTGGATCATCCTCAAAACAATGCAGCGTATTTGTATGGAGTGATGCAAGCGGCAATATAGGAACAAAATTATTCGGAACAGCTTATAATGCTTCGTTCGGAGGAAGTAATTTATGGGACTGGAATACTGTTACATTGCCGTCACCTATAGCTGTAACAGGTGCTTTCTGGGTCGGTAATCGCGAATGGACAGCATCTGACCCAACAACTGTCTTGGATCAGACATTAACTTCAAACTGTCCAACAAAATATAATTTCGGGTCGGGTTGGAATAATGACGTATATGATTATGCTCACGCTGCTGTCGTAAAATATGCTTCAACAGGCACACCAAGTATAAATGTAACGCCTTCCTATGTTATATTCCAGATAGATAGTAACCCTCCAAAATCATTTACCCAAAAAGTTAATCCACCGGCAATTACGGAAAATAACCCAAAATACTGGGAAAACATCGTTTCCGGTGAATTACTTGTCGGGTATAAAAGTTCCGTAGATGCTAAAAAGGCATCTTTAACAGAACTTGGACTTACACAAAAAGAAATAATTTTCGTAAATAGAGATATAGGTTCTAACATTATTCTTATCAAAACAACTGCAAATCTTGAACAGGAAAAAGCTCTTCTGGCATCATTAAAATCCCATTCTAATATTTCTTTCGTAGAACCAAACAGAACAGGAAAACTCGAAGCAACCCCAAACGACCCGTTATACGGAACCTATCAATGGGATAAAGTAAATATGAACGCGCCAACGGGTTGGGATTATGGATTTGGAAGCACTAGTATCTCAATAGGTGTTATTGATTGCGGCATAGAGTACACACACGAAGACTTAGTTGATAGATTTACTACTACAAAAGGATACGATTATATGGATAATGATAATGACCCTGCCCCAGGAACCAGTGAACAACACGGAACCGCCTGTGCGGGTATTGCAGCTGCTACAATTAACAATGCCAAAGGCATTGCAGGCGTAGCAAATGCAAGACTTTATGCGCTCAGAGCCGCAAATGCAACTACCCCGGATATAGCCAAAGTCGCGCAATCTATCCAATGGTGTATAGATAATGGAGTAAAAATAATATCTATGAGCTTAAGTTTTGATGCAGGAAGCACAACACTCCAGACAAAATGTGATGCAGCATGGGCTGCTGGAATTGTTCTTTTTGCCGCAAGCGGAAATAATGGCGCTGAAACCATAAGATATCCTGCCGGCTATAGCTCGGTTATTGCAGTTGGATCCATAACCAAACTCGATGCTCGTTCCTCCTTTAGTAACTATGGCACTCATTTAGACCTTGTTGCACCGGGTGGAGCACATACCGGAACACAAACCGACGATATCGGTTGTCCTATACCGGGGAATCAATACACAACCGGGTGGGGGACTTCTTTTGCTACTCCTAATGCCGCAGGTGCAGCCGCTCTTATATGGTCATTAAAATCGTCCCTTTCAAATCAGCAATTAAGAGACTTAATGCAAAATACCGCAACTGACCTTGGAACTACCGGATGGGATAAAGAATATGGTTATGGAAAAGTAAATATCGCTGCCGCACTGACAGGAGGAACAGTAACGCCGGATACTGGGACAATTAATGTCCAGAACCTCAGTAGCGCAACCAGCGATCTTGATGTTTCTAACATTACTTATAAATCATCATGGGTTCAGTCTGTAAGTCCTAAAACCTTTACTGTCAGCGTAGGAAACTCTCAAGCTGTTACTATTATCGTTCAGGGATCCTTGCATACTGGCTACTATTATGATACTCTGTCTATTGCATCCAATGATAATGCTCATACCCCATACAAAGTACCTTTAATACTCAGGGTAGGCGATGTAGGAATAGAAGAATCCAATGTCTGCATACAGAGATTTAATCTTAAAGTTTCTCCAAACCCAACATCCAGGTTTTTATCTTTCAGCTTTAACATTCCTACGGAGAGTAATATCACACTTGAAATCTTTGACGCAACAGGTAGAATGGTTAAAACTATCGCAAATAATGTCAAATTCTCCGGCGAATATAATGCAAAAATCAGTACCGCCGGACTATCTTCCGGAATCTATTTCGTTTCATTAAAAGCCGGAGACACTCGAATATCAAAGAAAGTTACTTTAATCCAATAGTAATTTAAGGAATTTATATTAAAGAAAGGGGTGAGATAATCTCACCCCTTTCTTTTTGTAAATCCGTGTCTAACAAAATTCTTTCTCTATGATTGCTTTTGTAAAACTCTCTTCTATTTGTTAGTTTTTTAACCCTGAAACTTTTTTATTCTTTGCGTTCGGAGTTTATCCCGCCTTGTCGAAGACCCCGCTGTGGCGGTGGGCGGGACGTCTCTGCGGTGATAATTCTGTATTTGTTTTTGCTACTCGTGTATACCATTTTGTTTTTCATGTTATAAACCAAAGCATGAAAGACTCTATTTTTACACTTGACAAAATTTATATAATTGTTAAATTGCCCTACGATGAAATCTATAAAAAGTTTGTTTATGATACTCCTGTTGTTAGTAATAGTGGGAGGAATTTACTTTTTAATGCAAAAAGCAAATTCCATATTAAAAACCCCGTTCAAGAACAAAGAAATTACCCAAATAGAAATCCAAGCAACGGATACCCTTTGCAGGTTTGAAAAAATTGATAATAAATGGGAACTTGTTTCCCCTGTTAAATATCCTATGGATACTATGTTGTTTAGTAGATTCTTTGATGGACTCTCAAAATTGGAAATAGGACAGATAGTCTCTTCAAGAAAAGAAAGACACCAGGAATTTGAAGTAGCAGAAAATGGAATAAAAATTACGGCTTGGACCGGAAAAACCCCATTTACTTTTATACTTGGTAAACAATCACCGGATTTCATAAATTCATATCTTAGATTCCCGGATAAAAATGAAGTTTATTTTGCCGACGGAGTAACAAAATGGATGGTTAACAGAAGTTCTGATGAATGGCGAGATTCTTATATATTAGCATTTAACCCACAGGAACTTAGTAAACTAATCGTGAAAGATAAAGAAATAATATGCACTGATACACTCTGGACTTGTAATAACAAACCTGCCAATAAAGATAAAATGAATGATGCAAAAAATACTTTCTCCAATTTAAGAGCTGACGGCTTCTCAAAGGAACCGTTTCAGTCTGATTTTACAATAAAACTCTTCTTGAGCAGCGGGGATAGAATATTGAATATCGGTAAAAAAATAAATGACAAATACCAATTAACCTTAGATACAAATCCAACCGTATTCCTTATAAGCGACCTTAAAATACAAAAACTGAATGATATTATATTTCCTCCGAAACCTGAACCAAAACCAAAAGTTAAATCGGTACCGATAAAAGCCTCTAATATTAAAGTTAAAAAATAACTCGGTTTTCCTTTAGCACGATTCAAAAAGATTAATATGTTAATATTGCTTTTTACTTTATTGGCAGGAAAATCCGACTCAACTTTATCCGAGCCGGTTGTTGTTGATTCTTTTTATCTTGCCTGTCAAAAAACAGGGCTATTAGAACCATACGAAGACGAATGGTTCGCAATAGATAAGTTTCATCATTTTGCATATAGCCTCGGAACTACTGCACTTATCTTCCACGTTTATCATTGCCAATTAAATAATCCTACGCCGGGCGCACAAATGTTGTCCATTTCAACGACGGCTTTATTTGGCATAGGCAAAGAAGTATACGATAAATTTTACAAAAAAACCCTTTTCAGCTACAAGGATTTAACTTTCGATATACTTGGAATTACCACCGCAGTCTTGTTCTTCACTCACTAATCTCTTTCCTATAATATATTTGTTTATACCATCCACTTGCTAATCCCCCTTAAACGGATTATTTTCGTTGTTTAGTATAAATAATAAATCCAAGAAAAAACTTGATTTTATTCTAAAATACCGCATACTTCTTGATTAAATGTTGAATAATTATCTACCCCACTTAAGCAAACCTCTTCGTTACGCAAATAACGAATTGAACGCTACTCATAAATCCTGGGATACCACATTGGTTAAATTCGCTTTATGTTATCCCGACCTATACGAAATAGGTATGAGTTATTCGGGATTACAAGTCTTATACCATTTATTTAATATGGACAAAGATGTTCTTTGCGAACGCACTTTCGCCCCTGCTCCGGATGCGGAAATCTGCCTGAGAACAAATAACATTCCCCTTACAAGCATCGAATCCCAAACTCCAATCAAAGATTTCGATTGTCTCGGTTTTTCTCTGCAATACGAACTTACCTATACAAATGTCCTTAATATACTTGAACTCTCTCATATCCCAATTCATCGTGAAGAAAGAGACGAATCCCACCCGCTTGTCATTGCAGGGGGGCCCGGGACATTTAACCCTGCACCGTTGTCGACATTTTTTGACGCCTTTTTTATAGGGGAAATAGAACCTATCCTACCCGAGTTTCTCGAACTCCTGAAAAAATCCAAAAATCATAAACTAAAGAAAATAGAATTACTTAAAGAACTATCAAAAATAAACGGGATATTCGTTCCCGGAATAAACAATTATGCCAAAAATCAGTATGCCCTAAACTTAAAAAAAGAATGGTTCCCATCCTGTCCTATACTACCATTTCTTGCCATAGAACGGGATGCGCTTGTCGTCGAAACTGCCCGCGGATGCGTAAAAGGCTGCAGGTTTTGCCAGCCCGGTATGACAAGAAGACCTTACAGGGAAAGAAAAGCAAAAGACATACTGGAACTTATAAAAGAAGGAGTCAAAAATACCGGCTACACGGACATATCTTTGCTTTCCCTCAATGTAACGGAACATTCGGAAATAATAGAAATAATAAAAGAAATAAAACAAATGAACCTTAACCCGGTTTTGCCTTCTCTTCCTGCCTCTGCTTTTTCATCCGAACTCATTTCCCTGCTACCGAATCACGGGTTTACTATAGTCCCCGAAGCCGGAACGGAAAGTTTAAGAAACGTATTAAACAAAGACCTGACGGATTCCCAGATTCTTGAGTTCTGCGAAAATGCAACGAAACATAAAACTACTCACATTAAACTATATTATATGATTGGTTTGCCAAAGGAACAGCCGTCGGATATAGATGGGATAGTAAGCCTTACAAACAGAATTACAAAGGTTTTTAGGAATCAAATTAATGTTTCCATCTCTCCCTTTGTTCCAAAGTCGCATACTCCCTTTCAATGGGAAGCACAAGAAATCCCGGCAACAATGGAAGATAAAGCAAGATATCTTAAAAATAACATCAGGGGGAGAATAAAACTTAATTACAGGGACCCCAGGATATCACTGCTGGAAGGAATAATTGCACGCGGGGACGAAAAAGCTTCCCAGATTATAGAATACGCATACAAAGCAGGGGCGAAATTTGATGCATGGACGGAATACTTTAATTTTAATTGCTGGGAACAGGCTTTTGAAAAAACAGGTATATCCCCGGAAACTTATTTACAGGAAAGAGATGAGAAAATTCCTCTTCCCTGGGAATATATAGATTCGGGTGTTACAAAAGAATATCTTTTGGAAGAACGACATAAAGCAACTTTAACGAGTGATTGCAGAAAAGAATGCTCCAATTGTGGAGTTTGCGTCTCAACTTATAAAATCCCGACAAGAAAAGAAACTACCCCAAACGATGTCAATTTTGGCAGAACAAAAAAAACCGTTTCTTCTTTCCCTTCCGGAAAAGTCAGGATACGCATTAAATACGCAAAACTGGAAAAACTAAAATTCCTTGGACATTTAGACCTTGTAAGAGCTATTACAAGAGCAATAGAAAGAGCTGCCTTGCCTGTTCTTTATTCCCAGGGTTTTGTTAAACGACCTCAAATATCTTTTTCCGCACCTTTGCCTTTCGGCTTAACTTCGCAAGAAGAATATTTTGACGTATTGCTCGAAAACTCTCCCTCACCGAAAGATATACTATCCAAATTGGAACAATCTATGCCTATAGGTTTGAAGATATTGGAAGTCCTTAAGGTAATGGATAATTCTTTACCCTTATTTGAAGAATTTAAAAAGTCAAAATATATGGTTCATAATATAACACTAGATAAAATGCAAATAGATGAGTTTATGGGGAAAAATGAAATCATCGTAAATGATTTGAATTTGAGAGATTTTGTATTGGAACTAGAACAGGAAAAAGATACTCTTTCTTTACTAATGCGTATAGGCAAAATAAAACCGTATCATGTAATTGCAAACCTTCTTGGCATTTCTGAAGACAAAGCCCTTGACTTTAATATTGAAAGAATAAAATTAGAAAAGTGAGAATTCTTAAGTCAAAAAATGAATAAAAAAATAAAAATCTGTATGGTGGTCTACGCTTATTACCCATGGGATGAGTCAAGAGTCCAGAGGGAAGCAATAGCATTAGCAAAAATGGGACATACAGTTGATGTCATTTGTTTGAGGAAAAACAACGAACCCTTAACCGGCAACGAAAACGGAGTAACTTTTTATCGCCTCCCTATGAGAAGGCATTACAGCAAAAAAATATTGGTTCAACTTACGGATTATTGTCTTTTCGTAGCTCTCGTTTTTTTACGGCTTCTTAGAAAAGGATGCAACTATAAAATTATCCATTTCCATACTCCCCCTGATATGCTTATCCTTGCAGGTATTATTCCCAAATTATGCGGCAAGAAAATAATTCTTGATATTCACGATTTGCAACCTGAACTTTATACTGCGAAAGTTTCCAAAGGGCTGATAGTGGATTTATTAACCATAAGCGAAAAACTTGCCTGCAGATTTGCCAATAATGTTATAACGGTAACGGATATCTGGAGGAACAGACTTATTAAAAGAGGAGTTCCCGCACAAAAATGCGACGTCATAATGAATCTTCCCGATGAAAAAGTTTTCTATCCGCGGCCTAAACAAAAAGATAATTTTTATAACATTGTTTACCACGGGACACTTGTAAAACGATACGGCATTGATGTTATTATAAAATCTATTCCCATTGTAAAAACTGCTATCCCTGAAATAAAATTGCATATTATAGGAGATGGAGAAGAACTAAACAATCTTATAAGTTTAGCATCAACATTAGGCGTTGAAGATAAAATATATTTTAGTAAAAAGTTTGTAACTGTAGATGAATTGCCGGATATACTTTCCAAAATGAACACAGGAATCGTTCCGAACCGCGCAGATTGTTTCACGAAAGAAGTATTAAATACCAAACTTCTTGAATATGCCGCAATGAATATACCCATAATTGCAAGTTCTACAATCGGGATAAGAACTTATTTCGATAAAGATTCCATACTGTTTTTTACCCCGGAAAACGAAAAAGAACTTGCAGAAAAGATTATTTATCTTTACAATAATCCGAATAAAGTAAAAGAGTTAGCAGCTAATGCAGAACAAATATTCAAAAAACACAATTGGAGAGCAGAATCTCAAAAGCTTAGAAAATATTGTAGGTAACGATAACGTATTGATTCTGCCCGAAGATTGCGAGAAATATTCTCACGATGAAACGGTTGGATTATCCGCATTCCCCGATGTCGTAGTAAAACCCGGTTGCGCAAAAGAGATACAGGATATAATGTATCTTGCGAACAAAGAAAAAATCCCCGTTACCCCTCGTGGAGCCGGAACGGGACTGTCGGGCGGCGCCATTCCCAAATGCGGCGGTATTGTTTTGTCACTCGAGAGACTTAATAAAATCATAGAAATAGATACTGAAAATATGATGGCAATCGTAGAACCCTGCGTCATAAACGCCGACCTCGGTAAAGAAGCCAATAAATACGATTTGTTTTATCCGCCGGACCCTGCGTCCCTTGATTCGTGCAGTATCGGAGGAAACATTGCAGAATGCGCAGGCGGTGCAAGAACGCTAAAATACGGAACGACTAAAAATTATGTAACGGGCTTGAACGCAGTAATTCCAACGGGAGAAATAATAACCTGCGGCGGGAAATTGGTGAAAAATGTCGTCGGATATAACCTGATGGATTTGATTCTGGGCTCGGAAGGAACTCTTGCAATTATAACTCAAGCAACATTACGACTGCTTCCTTTGCCAAAAGAAAGAGTCATACTTTTAATTCCGTACAAAGATATAGAAAGTGCGGCAAACTCTGCATTCGCTATGTTCCGTCAAAAGATACTTCCTTCCGCGATTGAGTTTGCGGAAAAATCCGCCATTGAAGCGGCGGAAATATTCCTGAAAAGAAAGTTGCCTTATAGAGAAGCAGAAGCGCAATTATTCATAGAACTTGACGGAGAATATAAAGAACAATTGGAAAAAGAATATAACGTAATAGGCGATATTGCTTTAAGCACAGGCGCAATAGACGTAATCGTATCAACGGGTAAATTAGAACAGGAAAAAATATGGGAAGCAAGACGTTGCATTTCCGATGCGCTTAAAGAAAAATATAAACTAAAAGTAAGCGAAGATGTGATTGTGCCAAGAAATAAAATACCTGCATTGTTGAAAGGAATAAAAGAAATAGGGAAAAAACATTCCGTAACCATAATAAGTTTCGGTCATATAGGCGATGGAAACGTCCATACGAATATACTTAGTGAATCCGCGTCAGACAGAAAATGGAAAAACAAATGCCCGTTAATCATCAAGGAATTATTTGAACTTGTAATAAAACTCGGCGGGACAATTTCTGCAGAACACGGTATCGGTTTGGCAAAACAACCTTATATCAATATGGCTCTCGATGATACGCAGATTGCCCTTATGAAAAACATAAAGAAAGTCTTTGACCCGAACAATATATTAAATCCGGGAAAGATTTTTTGATTTCAAATCTTTTAATTTATACGGATACTCCCGAAAAGGTATTTTCCCGTTTACCGTGCATAAAGGTTTCTGAACGTCCGGACAGCTTCTTATACATTCTGCCGCGCAGTTTATAGGTTGAAATTCTCCGTCATTTCCTCTTATATGAACAAAATTATTTGGCATTGCTTCACAGGTTTTAATATCCCGAGAATCATATTTGTTTGGCAACTCAAGACATACTGCATAAGTTAATCCGCTTTTTTCGGCAGTGGTTTTTAATACGGAATGAAACTTTATACGCGTGGATAATGATGTCATAAACCTTTTATTCGATGGGTACCTATTTAATGCATTCGCCTTAAACCCATAGAATTTCTCTATTAAAGGAATGGAATCCCGCCATTGTGAATTTTCCAATGCATTAATTAATCTGACCATAGACAAAACATTATAATATCCGAGTGAACCTATTATATGTTTTGCTCCCGCAGAAGCAAGTTGTTTTATATTCTCGCACACCTCTTCTATGCTCATAAAACCTAATATTGTCGGGTCAGTTCTGCCAACAATCAATACACCGACATTTGTTAATTCCTTTATTGCATTTAATCTATCGGTAATGTTGGATGCTCTGGGAGACGTAATTTTCTGTTTCTCTTCCGTTGCCTCAAGCGTAATTGCAATATACCAGTATGGATATTTTTTCAACTCCGGTATTTCTTTTATTAATTCCAGCGCTCCATCTGCGGATTTAGTTATAATTCTAAAACTTAATTTATATTTCATAAGTAACCGTATTATATCAAACGTAATCTTCCGTATTTCGGGAACGGGCTGGAGAGCATCACTTACCTGAGATATATAAAATGGCGGCAATATACTTGCTTGATTTATCTCCGACTCCAATTTGGGAATTAAATTTTTATAAACGATTAGCTTATTTTCTCCGCCTGAGGCGGATGACCATGGGTATGCGCGCGCATAGCACATCGGGCAATTATGCACACAAGCTCCCGAATGTGTAATTGAGATAAGAGCAGTATGCGGGCATTTACGATTTGCCTTTTTATAAGGGAAATCGTGAATAATAGCGCCTTTCAAATCCCTGAATTCTAGCTCCATATCTGACAAGCTAAAGCGAGAAATTTAATCTACCCTCAACGCCACAACCCTACTTTTGATTTAGCGGGCCTACTTTTGAAATTGCGTAAATTTCAGGAATAAGGTATTTATCCGCAATAGATAAAACATCTTCCGCGCTTACTTTATCAATGTTCCTTATCGTTTCTTCCGGAGATACATATTTGCCAAGATGCATTTCATTGGTCAATAAACTCGCAACTCTTGAAGACGTAGATTCCAAACTTAACATCAGGTTTCCCTTTAACTGTCCTTTAGTCCGGCTCAGTTCTTTTTTTTCCAGCCCATTTTTCCTAAGCTGGTCAAATTCATCCCACACACAATCAATCGCTTTATTTACATTCTTAGGGTCAGTAACAAGATATGTTCCGAATATCCCCGTATCACTGAAAAGTTCAAGAAAAGACAATGCTTCATAAACCAATCCTTCTTTTTCGCGTAATCTCTGGAATAATCTTGAACTCATTCCGCCACCCATAATAGTCGTCAGTATTGACCATGCATACCTATCTTTATGTTTGTATTCTATGGTTTTAGTGCCCATAGCCAAATGAATCTGGGAAATATCTTTTTTCTCTAATTGCCTTATTTTTGAAGATAATTTTTCCGGTAAAACATTACTCCTTGGAGACAATGTTTCTTTAGAGAATTTCAGTGTTTTAGATACAAGTTCGGTAAAATTCTTATGTTGTATTGCGCCGGATGCAACTGCTATAATCCCGGGCGCTTTGTAATGGGCGTTTCTGAACTTCAAAATGTCTTCCTGTGAAAATCTTTTAACATTATCCTCAGACCCTGCAATTGAACGGGCAAATGGATGAGAGTCAAATAATAATTGCGATAATATATGTAAAGCCTGTTCGGATGGAGAATCGTTAAAACTTTTGATTTCTTCAAGTATAACATTCCTTTCCAATTCTATCTGGTCGGACTCAAACTTGGCATTTTTTACTATATCCGAAAGGATATCCCACACAAATTCAAAATGCTCATCCATACATCTTGCATAAAAATAAGTGAATTCGTGCGCCGTAAAACCATTCAATTCCCCGCCAATGGAATCTACCTGTATTGCAATATCTTTAGCCGTTCTTTTACGAGTTCCCTTGAAAATAAGATGCTCTATCATATGAGAAATGCCGCTTTCGGAATCCGTTTCATCTCGCGCACCCTGGACAATACATACTCCAAGACATACGGAACGGACATTCTCAATCCTTTCGGTAACCACCCTTAGCCCATTTGGTAAAACAGTTTTAGAGTAACTCATAATTTTTATCTCCTTTTGTTTTTTATTAGCAGCTTAATTGATTTAAATTCTCACAGTTATTTATAATTTTCATGGGAATATATTTTACGGAACTATTCGAAATCTATTATCTGAAAACTTTGGAATTCACCTTTATATTCCATCCAATTTACTTTTGTTCCTTTAACATCTGCCGATGCAGGACCAATATGTAATGTTTTTATAAGTTCTTCTATCAATCCTCTTTCCCCTTCTACGAGTACTTCTACCCTACCATCATACAAGTTTCTTGCCCATCCGTTCAATCCCAAATTCCTCGCATTAATTTGCGCAAACCTTCTATAACATACGCCCTGAACCAATCCATTTACGAATATGTTAGCTCGACTTAACATTAAATAAGAGGTTCTTTTAATATATGTACTCTTTCGTTTGCTATTTTTACCGCCAACGTAACTGCCTCGGAAGGATTGGTAACTCTTTGTATGGGAACGTCAATTTCCCATGTGTTTAATCCTACAACGGGAACTTCAAGTATATTAGCGAAAGCAATTTCAGATAAAGTTCCTTCTCTTCCGTCTACTGCAATAACAACATCGCTTGACCTGATGATTATTATGTTTCTTGCAAGCCCCATCCCCGTGACGATTGGGATGTCTACCCATTTATTGGCTTCGTTTTTCGTCCTTCCCGGCAGAACTCCTATGGTAATACCGTTTTCGCTTTTTGCGCCCCTGCAAACGGCTTCCATAACTCCGGTAAGACCACCACATATAACTATATTTTTACTTTTAGCAATATCCCTGCCAACTTCATAAGCCATTTCATAAATATCTTCATTACAAACTGCTCCTCCAATAACCCCGATAATTTTAGTCATTGCACCTCCAAAATCTTCTATACCAGTATAAATCTAATTTATGCCGTCAAGCCTAAACTAAAAATTATTTGACTTGTAAATGTCGCAGTACAAAAGCCTACAAATTCAACGGGAAACTTATTCTTCCGAGTTAAGAACAAAAACTTTTATTTCCCCGGAAGGCAATTTTTCTGCAAGCGGTTTTCCCGTATTATCAAAACCCACTATCCCATAAGAAGACGGGAAAGAATCGGCAGGCGCAACATAATAACCATAAGCTAATCCGCCAATCATCCCTTTTAAGCTTGCATTCTGTCCATCCGAACTAAAATTACTTGTTTCCGTTCTTAAATCATACTCGAAAACCTGTATATCGCTAGTTGTAATAGGTTTTTGTGTATATGAATTCACAGGTGGAGTATAAAACTTTTCAATCTCAGAAAGGTCTTTCGGGAACCTGCCATTATTATATGCTGCATAATTCTCAACAGCTGCCTGTAAAGAATAGGCATCTACCGTTATCATATATCTTTGCTTTATTTCTATTTTTTCTTTATACTGTGGATAAGCAAGCAAAAAAACCAATAAACAAGCAGATAAAAAAATTCCGATTTCCAGATACGGAGAGTATTTATTTTTCATTTCCTTTTCCCCCTTTATCTCAAAAATTCATTTGGGCGCTGTAGGATTCGAACCCACGGCCTTCTGCACGTCAAGCAGACGCTCTAACCAACTGAGCTAAGCGCCCCCGCCTTATTAATACTCTTTTAGCGGGCGATGGGACTCGAACCCACGATATCCAGCTTGGGAAGCTGGCGTTCTACCACTGAACTACACCCGCACACGAAATTAATTATTGAATATAATATCTTTTTTAGGTAAGTCAAGTTTTTTGAAATTAATGGATTTGGGAAGTATATAAACAAACTTAAATTTTGTAGATAATTACCTTCTTTTGAAGATTTCAATTACCGGTGGGACAAAAGAAACAAAAACAATTAAATATATTATCCCTGATAAATGATTTTGAACAAACGGAATCCCCCCGAAAAAATACCCCCCGAACAAAAAGAATGCAACCCATACAACCCCGCCAATTACATTAAAACTCTGGAATTTTGCATACTGCATTTTGCCAATCCCCGCCACAAATGGAGCAAATGTCCTTATAATTGGCATAAACCTCGTAATTATAATTATTATTCCCCCGTGCTTTCTATAAAATTCTTTTGTCTTTTCCAGATAATCTTTTCTGAATAAAGGGTTTTTCGCAAAAACTTTTTCTCCAAAATAATTGCCTATCCAATAGTTAACCGTATTCCCGAGAATTGCTGCAAGCGTCAGAACAAAGAAAAGTAGAAATACATTTATCGCTCCTTTAGCCGCAATAGTTCCTATCACAAAAATCAAAGAATCTCCCGGAAGGAACGGTGTAATTACTAGCCCAGTTTCACAAAATATTACAAGAAAAAGGAAAAGATATGAAAGTGTTCCGTAATTATGAACAATAACCCCAAGATATTTATCTATGTGAAGTAAAAAATCGACTATATTTTTAATGATTTCCATATCCTATTCCTCACCATCCTCTACCTCTTCTATTTATAAATTAATCCCGATTTAAACGAATGTGGCAAGTTTTACAGGAATATTGCATAGTGTCAAGTTTTTTTGTTCGTATTATATTATTCAAAATAAAATTTCCATTGACAGAATTATAAAATAAAAACATAATACTAATATGGGAAGAAACAAAGGGTGGACGCTGACAGAGTTAATGATAGTAATAGTAATGATGGGAATCATTATTGGAATCAGTATCCCCAGTTTCAAAAATTATATAGCGAAAACCAAATTAGATACCGCCAAGAATGAAATTCTGTCTACTCTAAGCGCCGCACGCTCAAGCGCACTTTCCGAACAACAAAACTATCAAGTCATATTTGAAAAGGCCACTAATACCTATAGGATAAATCCCGGTGGAGCTTCAAAAACACTCCCTGAAGGAATAGTAATATCAAATTCTTTTGATATTACTTACGAATTCCATCAAGACAGGACAGCTCTTACGACTCCCTGTAATGTTAGTATCGTTAATACGCAAAATAATAGTGTAACATTTTACCTTATACCGGCTACGGGTTATGTAGAGGTGCAAGAATGAAAAATAAAGGCTTTACTTTAATAGAAGTTCTGGTATCAACACTTATTCTCGCAATTGGCGTTTTCGCAATGGTAAGGCTTTTCCCAACTGCTTCAATGGTAAATGCACGAGCGGATAGGATAAGCCAGGCAACAATACTTGCCGAAGATAAAATAGAACAAATAAGAAGTATGGGATATGACAGCCTGCAAACTCTCATATCTGCAGGGCAGGATAAAGGCACTTACAAGGTTGAAACTATAACTTTAAACTGGAACCTGTCTACGGTAGATAATCTCATACAGGTAAAGATTGTTTGTAGTTGGCCTCCTCCCGGGAGAATAATTAAAAACGAGACAAGCATTAAGCTTGTAACTCTAGTGAGCGACCATGAATAAAAAAGGGTTAACTATGATTGAACTTATTGTAACACTTGTAATTTTAGGTATAATTATGACACTGGCAATATCTTTGCAAATTCACAATCAACAACTCTATAAAAGAGAAACTTCCTTAATTGCCCTTCGCACAAACGTTCGCGGGGCACTTGACATTATGGTTGAAGATTTAAGAAGCGCAGGGTTCAACCCGGAAGAAGCCCCCGCACCTGCTTTTACCCCCGGAGTAGTAGACGCACAGGCACATCTTATATGGATAAGAACAGATGTAGATACGGATGGAGTATACGATATCGGTGAAGAAATAGGCTATAGCATTTCCGGCGGAAACCTGTATAAAAATACGAATATGAACGGTGTTACGGATACTTCCATAATTGCAAGAGGTATAGATTATCTTGAGTTTAGATATATGGACAATAAGAACGTTGAATTTACTAGCCCGGTAGCGACTACATCATTGGACAGCATAAAAACAATTAAAATAATAATAGTAGGCAAAACCCTAAAAAGATTTTTAAATTATATTGAATCGGGAAACTACCCGGATGGCACTTCCTATTCCGACAGATGTTATAGATGCTGGGATTCTACCTTTGTGAAGTTACGAAACCTATAATTATTTATCTTTCTCTTTTTTCCCGTAATTTCTGAGAATAACAAGCACTCCTATAGTAGCCGTAAATAAAACCGTAGCTTCTCCAAGCGTATCGTAGCCTCTATAATCAAGGATTATAGCACTGATAATATTGGGAGCTCCTGTTTGAACTAGTCCGTTTTTAATATAAAAATCCGAAACCCTCATGAGCGGAGAACCAAACGGAGGCAAAAACCCCATCGCTTGTATAGTGCCAATAATAACGAGAATAAGAACGCATATTCCCACTATTGATGCAGGTAATATATGCTTGGTCGTATCTACCCTTGTGCTTCTTGATATTGCAGCTATGAATATAGCAAGAGTTAAAACCTCCACAACTACCTGAGTAATTGCAAGGTCCGGAGCCTGTAACATAAGGAATAGAAGCCCCTGTGAAAATCCGACGGCGCCCATTGCAATAACGGCACCCAGTAAATCCTTGATTTCACAGGCAATTACTGCAGCAACAATCATAAAGATAAGCACACCGTAAAATGCAATCATAAGGTAAAAGTAATTATGCAATAGCTTTTGTCAATAAATTTTTGCATTAAAATTACTTCATTACATTGATTTGTTAACTTCATTAACCTTCTTTCATTTCAAAAGAATGATTTTTTACACCGGGATTTCTATTTCTCTTTTTAAAATAACAATTTGACAAATATCAAAATAAATATCAAATGATATGGTATATTTAAAATTATGAATTTTTTACTATTTTTAACGTTATCAGGTTCTCTACAAAATAGAGAGCCTCTTCCATATTATGATAATTCTATTTGGGAACAAGACAAAGGAGTGAAAAGCAACATCTTAAAAAACTCTGTGATTGCAGGAATTTCCGGCAGTGCTTTCCACGCCTCTTCTATTTTTGTCCCTTTCGCAATCGAAAAAGACGGGTATGAACTTTATACCGGTCGATGGAACGTAATAACCCCGATATGCATAGCTGATATTGGAATTGGCACAATCGGAGGATTATTGTCAGGGGTACTTGCTAAAAGTTGGATTAAAACAGAAGATAGCAAGTTCGTTGCCTTCCTCAAAGGCACTGCTACCGGGTTACTTGGTGGAGTCTTATGGGGAACAACTGTAGGCAGCATCTGGGCACATAATACAAAAAAATATGATTGTGAATATTCTAGGTACTATGATTTATATGTTTTTATGAGTATCTATTCCGGTGTTGCCGTCAGTGCTATCGGAAGCGGCACAACCATACTTTATTCCAGCTGGAATATCTGGAGTAAATAGTACCCTATAAAATACTTTTATGCTAATTATAATCGTATTATTACTTGCAGGAATATTATGCGGCTTCCTTTTACGCAAGAAAAAAAGAGTTATTATTCTTGCAGATAAACTTACAAATTGGACTATTTACTTACTTTTACTCCTTTTGGGAATTGCTATTGGCTCCAACAAAAAAATAATCAACAATATCGGAAACATTGGGATTAATGCAATTATCATTGCTCTTGGAACCATAATTGGTAGTATCCTTGTTTCTTATATAGTTTATTTACTTTATTTCAAAAAAGCAAAAGATGAAAAATAGCTTAATCATAATTGCTTTCTTTATTTTAGGTGTTTTAGGCGCATTGTTTTTACGCATACCTAAATCTATGTTTAATGCAAACCTTACTCTCTACAGTCTGTATTTATTAATGTTTCTAATTGGAATCAGTATTGGCAGCGACACAAAAGTCTGGAAAATTATAAAAAATACAAATATCAAAATAGTCTTAGTGCCTTTATCTATAATTGTCGGGACATTATTGGGTGTTATTTTGTCGTCATTTTTTATAAAAAATATTTCCCTAAAAGATTTGACAGCCGTAGGATGCGGGTTTGGATATTACACTATGTCAAGCATTTTCATCACGAAAGTCAGCGGCGAAGCTTTAGGAGTACTGGCATTGCTTTCTAATGTTTTCAGGGAAATTATAACACTATTGTTTGCCCCGGTATTGGTAAAATATTTTGGCAAACTAGCCCCTATCGCTTCAGGTGGAGCCACCTCAATGGATGTAACGCTTCCAGTTATTACTAAATTTGTCGGCAAAGATTACGCAATAATATCTGTTTTCAGCGGAGCAGTTTTAACGATTCTTGTTCCCTTCCTCATCGCCTTTATCTTAAAATAAACTATTGACAAAATATTGAGTATAATATACCATCGCACTATATCCCTCGAAATTATAACTGACGGGATTACTATATTATACTGTAAAAAATTAACAAATATTTTAACAGGAGGTAAGATGAAAAATTATTTTAATCTTCACCGCCAAAATGGGATATTCCATCTAATATCTCTTACAACCATAACAGGATGTTTTATATTCTTGTTATGCGAAATCGCCTATTCGGAATGGAGCCCGACAAAAAATCTTAATACGGGACGTTCAGGCTTTGAATGTGTAGGACTTAATAATGGTAAAGTAATGGTTATGGGCGGATTAAATGATAATTCCAACTATGAACTTTTTGACCCGGCAACAGGTATATGGACCAAAAGTGCATTACCCGCCGGCTCAAGTCATGAACTCGGAATACTTATAGGAAATGGGAAAATCTTATATCTTGATGGCAGCGGAAGTAACTTTTGGCTTTATGATCCGATTACTCAATTATGGTCCAGTGCCGGGATTTCACTTGCCGCCTGGGATAGTTGGAATTGTTATAACTTAATGAAAAACGGTAAAGTGCTTATACCTTATGACGGTCAAAATTGTCAGGTATATGACCCCGTTGGAAATTCCTTAAGCGCAACAGGCTCGACCGTATATAATCATGGGAGCGGAGTACAGTTAAACCTGCCAAATGGTAACGTACTCCTCGCAGGTGGAGGAGCAACAGCATCAAAAATAGTAAATTGTGAAATTTATAATCCTACCTTGGGCACATGGTCACAAACAGCTTCAATGGCTGTAGCAAGAAAAGCTCATGTAGGCGTATTATTGCCTCCCCCATGGGAAAAAGTCCTGATGACCGCAATTTTATCTCCAACTCAGCTTTACGACCCGGTAGCAGGCACATGGACAACAACCGGACCTATGAGTACTACAAATAGATCGTTTGCGGCAATGGCTTTGTTGCCTTGTGGAAAAGTGCTTATGGCAGGAGGAACCGTCGAAAAAACCTGTGAGCTTTATAACCCTGCAACGGAACTATGGACTATGACGGACAGTATGATGGTTGAAAGAGATCATTTTTCTCTCGCAATACTTTATACAGGAAAAATATTGGCAATGGGAACGCAACTGGCGGGATTTCCACCTCAAACCGAAATCTATGATCCATCCACGGGAATATTCTCCAATAAAACAAACATTAATACGGGTCGCAGAGCTGCAGCAATTACTGCTTTACCAATAATACATACAAGTAATTGTTCCACCAATGTTCTTATTGCCGGTGGAGAGAATGGAAGCGGAACACTTAATTCTTGCGAATTATACAATTATCAAAAAGATGTCTCCGCATCCACGGGTTCCCTTAATACTCCAAGAAGTTACCACACAATTAGTCTTTTGCCATCTTCGGAAGTTCTGGTAACGGGAGGAAAAAACGCATCCACCCCGCTTAATTCTTCCGAAACCTTTAACTTAACAACGGAAGTATGGACAAACTCAGGAACAATGACAGATGCAAGATTCGACCATACTGCTACATTACTTAAAGATGGAAGAGTTCTCGTAACAGGCGGTGAAAATACCGGGTATATAAATACCTGCGAAATATATAACGGCGGAGTATGGTCAACTACAGGCTCTATGACTACTGCACGAGCAAGACACAATGCAATTTTAATGTTAAACGGAAATATAATGGTAATAGGCGGAGAAACATCCGCAGGAACCCCGACAAACAGTTGCGAAATCTGGAATGGAACAAACTGGACAACCGTTCCTGCAGCATCAATGACTACAGCAAGAAGTTTACATACTGCAACACTTTTGCAATCAGGGAAAATACTCGTTGTCGGAGGAAAAGACGGGACCGGAACGGCATTAAATACTTGTGAAGTTTATAATCCGGCAACAAATACATGGTCATCCGAAGGTAACTTAAATTCGGCGCGTTATGCACATAATACTATTTTGCTTTATTCGGGACTCGTTCTGGTAACGGGTGGAACTAATGGTTCATCATCCCTTTCGTCTTGCGAAATATGGGATCCGGCAGCAGGTTTTGACTCCCTGACAAATAGACACGAATGGAAAGTTACCGCCTCGCTCGCAACGCAAAGAGCTTATCACTCATCAATTCTTCTTCCGTATCTTAAACCTTATGTATATACAATAGGAGGTTTTGACGGCACTTCGTATGTAAATTCCATTGAACAATACGATGTAGGACTTGGTTACCAGGATATATGGCAGTCAACAATAACTAATTATCCTTCTATCACACCCATATCTGCTACAATGAACCTACAGGGAACACTTTTCCGCGGCGTATCGGAAGCCGACGGCGGAAATTATTGTCATAAATCTTCTAACGATCATCCGATAATTTCTCTTCTCCGTGTAGGTGGGGGTAACTGGCAGGGTAATGGTGGCGGGGAAATTATGAATATGCCAAATAGCACTTCGTGGGATACGGCTAATACAAACGTATCCCTGGATATGTCCGATTTCCAGGGACATTATAAATTATGGTCTATCGTAAACGGCATTCCTTGTAAATGGTATAAACAATGTGCCGGGGCAGAAGATAAGTCGAATTTGGATTTCGGAATGCGGAATGCGGAATTGACAGCAAAGCCGAATCCGTTTGTTGGGCAAACCATTATTAGTTATTCGAAAATCGTTAATAGTAACAACAAAACAAATATAGCGATTTATGACATAAGTGGCAAACTAGTAAAATCTCTTCAAATAACCAAATCGCCTAATAAGCAAATGACCAGTCTTGCCTGGGATGGCACCGACAATAATGGCAAAAACGTAAAACAGGGTATATACTTCGTAAGGAATAAAAATAAAGAATCGCTAAAGCTAATCAAACTCAAATAGTCTGTTTTTAATATTTGTTTATTCTCTTTGTAGGGGCGACTCGTTGAGTCGCCCGTTTCTTTGGGACACCCCGTTTTTCTGTTCTTTTTTCTGTTAACTCTAAACTTTGTTTTTTTAGGTGGAGTTTGTTTCGGCAGAAGCATTACTCCAACTTGTCTCCGCCTCAAGCGGACTGGGCTCAGTGTCCTCTGCAGGGCGAAAAGCAGTTCGCCCTTTTTGTTTGTTTCTTTTGTAGGCACAATTTCAAATGGAACATCTGTGACATCCCGCCCCGGCGGTGACCGCTTAAGCGGTGATTGTGCTCTTTGAATAATTTCTGTTTTTTTATTCCTAATGACTACTATAGGAAGCCATTGAGTTTTAGCAATTAGGGATACC
>JAQTXJ010000118.1 GCA_028688815.1 bacterium
TGCAATAATATATCCGTCGTCTTGTGTCTGTCGAACAAAATAACCACAATCATTTTGACTCCCGCCATAAGTTTTTGTCCATAATATATCCCCCGAAGAGTTAGTTTTTATAAGATAAATATCCGATAACCCCGTGCCAAAAGAATTTGTATAACCCGCAATAATATACCCGCTGTCTTTTGTCTGTTGGACGGAATGCCCATAATCACTGCCGCTTCCGCCGAAAGTTTTTGTCCATAAAGTATCACCCGAAGAATTGATTTTTATAAGATAAACGTCTGCACCGCCTGCGCCAAAAGAGTTTGTATACCCCGTAATAATATATCCGCTGTCTTTTGTCTGTTGCATAGAACGCCCGTAATCCTGGTTAACTCCGCCATAAGTTCTTGTCCATAAAGTATCCCCGGAAGAATCCGTTTTTATAAGATAAACATCGACTCCACCTGCACCAAAGGAGTTTGTGTATCCTGCAATAATATATCCGTTATCGTTAGTTTGTTGAGCGAAATATCCATAATCGTTTTGAGTCCCGCCATAAGTTTTTGTCCATAATGTATCCCCTAAAGAATCCGTTTTTATAAGATAGACATCCACGTTACCAAAACCAAATGAGTTTGTGTAACCTGCAATAATATATCCGCTGTCTGAGGTGGATTGAACGGAGTATCCATAATCGTTATTTTCGCCCCCGTAAGTCTTTTCGAAAGTATCAATCCCGTATGTCTGCGAAGAGAATAATATTAAGAAATATAATAAGGCGACAAATTGTTTATTACGTATGGGACAAAGTATTTTTATATTCATTTTATTCAAGTAAGTATTAGAAGATAATGCGCAGAAGTCAAGAAAAATGCATAATGCGGATTTGAATTTGCGCAAAACACCAAATAGCTAATAGAATAATCAAAATATTCCTTTTCTTGTAGGGGCAGACCTATGTGTCTGCCCGTTCTTTTGTTTATAGGGTAGATAGGAGCACGTGTTCCACCCTGCAATTGTTTTCCTGTCTTATCCGTTATCTATTTTTATCTCTTAGGTTCTCTTTCAATCCCTGTTAAATTATCTGTTCTCTGTTTTTATCTGTGTTAATCTGTGTTAATTTGCGTTAATCTGCGGTTAAATTTTTTGTTCTCAGGGTACTCCGTTTGTTCTCTGTCCCCTCTATAATTCCTGTCTGTTTCCGTTTTTTTAATTTTATGATTTTTTTCTCTGTGTTCTCTGTGGTTTAATTTCTTTATCTGTTTTAATCTCAAACATTCAAACTTTCGCTCGGATAATATAAAGAAAAAATTGACATTAACAAATAACCATATATTCTAGCAAAAATTAAAAAGGGGGAAAGAATGAAAGTTTTTGAAAAATTCCGTCTTGCAATTAAGAAATCCAATTCTCTTGTATGTGTTGGACTGGATACCGATATAAAGAAAATTCCCCAGTTTCTCTTGAAAGAGAAAAATCCGATGTTAGCCTTTAATAAAAAGATAATAGAGGCTACTTCGGATATCGTATCCGCATACAAATTGAATTCTGCTTTTTATGAATCACAGGGACTTGCAGGAATTGAAACCCTTATGGAAACCAGAAAATGTATTCCCTCGGACGTAATTGCGATTTGTGATGCTAAACGCGGCGACATCGGAAACACCAGCAAAATGTATGCGAAAGCGGCTTTCGAGATAATGGGGTTTGATATACTTACCGTGAACCCTTATCTTGGAACGGATGCCGTGGCTCCTTTTCTTGAATACGAAGACAAAGGCGTTTTTATACTCTGTTTAACGTCAAACCCGGGCGCTTATGATTTTGAGATATACGGGAAAGAACCTATTTTCAAAAGGGTTGCAAGCTTTGCAAACGAATGGAATAAAAAATACGGCAATTGCGGGCTCGTAGTCGGGGCGACGATGAGCGATTTCTTGAGTGATATAAAAGGAATTGCGCCCGAACTTCCCTGGCTGGTTCCGGGAGTCGGTGCACAGGGTGGAAGCGTGGAAGACGTGATAAAACACGGTGGCGAAAACCTGGTTATTAATTCTTCAAGAAATATAATTTATGCAAGTAGCGAAGAAAATTTTGCAGAAAAAGCACGCGAGGAGGCGCTTAAATTAAAAGATGAAATCAATAGACATAGAAAAAACATTTAAGTCCATCGGAATGAAAAAGGATGGACATTTTTTACTTGCTTCAGGGTTGCATTCGGCGACTTATTTCGAGAAATTCAGAATACTTGAGCATCCGGAGTTTCTTGTTCCGGTATGCGAACAGATTAAAGAAAAATTCGGTTCCACTGATTTCTTAACCATAGCTGGTCCGACACTTGGCGGTGTTGTTATTGCTTATGAAGTGGCAAAACAATTCAACAAAAGATGTATATTCGCGGAAAAAACTCCCGAGGGACTTGCATTTTTACGCGGTTTTAAAATAGAAAAAGGCGAAAAGATTCTTGTAGTCGATGACGTTCTTACGACCGGAGGCTCGGTTTTTAAGACTATTGACGCTGTTAATAAAAATGGCGGAGTCGTTGCAGGCGTTGCGGTTCTTGTTGACCGAAGCGAAAACCCGATAGACTTTAAAGCTCCGTTTTTTGCAGTGTATAAAGCGCCTACAAAAAACTATTCGCCGGATGATTGTCCTCTTTGTAAACAAGGCGTAGAACTGGTGAAACCGGGCGGGAAATAACAGGGGAGATGTTCAAAACATCTCTGTAGGTGTATGCTTTTTCGTAGGGCGGAAAATACAATACCAACGTATTGTTAGCTAATAATCACCAAATTATATAAAATAAATAATTTGATGTGGAGGGGAAAATGAAAATAAAATACCCTGCTACTAAGACAGTAAAGGTTATAGACAAAATTTTTGATAAAAAAATACCTGACCCTTACAGATGGCTGGAAAGTCTTGATAATACGGAAGTTAAAAAATGGATTAATAATCAAAATAAGCTAACCCGGTCTATTATTGATTCGTTATCCAATAGAAAAGAATTAATAAAGGAATTTTTTGACATTTTAAGCATAGAAAGGGTTTCGTTACCTCGCATATATGGTGAAAATTGTTTCTTTAGTAAACGCAAAGGAAAGGAAAATCATTCCGTAGTATATCTTTCAAAGAATGAATTTACCCCGGATAACAATAAAATAGTATTAGACCCTAATAAGTTCAGTAAGAATGGTACGGTTGCGCTTGATTGGTATTATCCTTCTAGTGACGGCAGATATATCGCTTATGGTAAATCTGAAAAAGGTAGTGAAGCAAGCACTTTATATATTTTAGATGTCAAGAAGAATAAACACATTAAAGATATTATACCCAACACAAAGTGGACATCTCTCGTTTGGTTAAAAGATAATTCGGGCTTTTATTATACACGGAACATTGAAAAAGAAAAGTATCGTCCACAAGTATTTATACATAAATTAGAAACCCGATGGCAGGATGATTTATATGTATTTGGCAAGGGATTGTCAGAGGAAGAAATCCCGGCAGTTTATTTATCCGCGGACGAGAAATTTATTTTCATTACCGTAGAAAAGGGATGGATAAGAAATGACCTTTACTGTAAAAAGTTAGATAGTTCCGATAGTTTCAAGACAATTGTAAAGGGAATTGATGCAAAATTTTGGGCCACTATTGTGGATGATATAGTGGTAGTAAAAACAAATTATAAAACGCCTAAATTCAGGATAATGTGGACGACAATAGATAAACCGGAGATTAAAAATTGGAAAGACCTCATACCGGAGAGTAACCGGGTAATTGAGGATTTTGAGATTGTAGACAAAAAAATAGTGCTTACATTGTATGAAAATACATATAATAGATTATTTGTTTATTCGCTGAAAGGCAAATTGCTTTATGAAATAAAGATGCCGGCATTGGGGTCTATAAGTTTTTCCGGAAAAAGTTATAATAAACCCGAATTATTTTATTATTTTACATCATTTTTTTATCCACCTACAATATACAAAATTAATCTTTCCACGCAATCAATCAAACAAATATATAAACATAACTCTGAATTTGACCCGAAGCAATACACACAAAAATTTATCTTTTATAAATCTAAAGATGGCACCAAAGTTCCAATGTATATTATTCATAGAAAAAATATTAAACTTAATGGTAACAATCCAACTATCCTTACAGGCTATGGTGGTTTTGCTATTGGTATGAGTCCTAATTTCGCAGACTATATCGTGCCGTGGTTTGTGCGTGGCGGTATTTATGTTGAAGCAGGTCTTCGTGGCGGGAATGAGTTCGGCGAAAATTGGCACCGTGCAGGTATGCGCGCTAATAAGCAGAATGTTTTCGATGATTTTATTTACGCTGCGGAGTATTTAATCAAAAATAAATATACCAATTCCAAAAAACTTGCCATTCAAGGTGGAAGTAATGGTGGGTTACTTGTTGGTGCTGCTCTTACACAGCGCCCCGACCTGTTTCGTACGGTAGCTTGTTCTATGCCTTTACTGGATATGATACGTTATCATAAATTTGGTGTTGCGCATATCTGGATGTCTGAATATGGCAACCCGGATAAAAAAGATGAATTCAGTTGGCTGTATGCTTATTCTCCTTACCATCATGTTGAGGTGAACAAGTCTTACCCTGCAGTGTTTTTTCAGGCAGGTGATTCAGACGGTAGAACACATCCTGCGCACGCTATGAAGATGGCGGCAAAGATGCAAAAAATTACGGGTAAGAACACACCTATCTTACTTTATGTTGAGCACAAAGGTGGTCATGGTTCGGGAAAACCGCTCAAGAAACTAATAGAATTGCTTGTAGACCGATTAAGCTTTATTATGTGGCAGTTAGATATGTTGCGTAAATAAATAACAGCGGGTTAGCAGAGGTGGATAGCATTAATGAATATCATTTAAAATTAAGTTAGAGGATTTTTATGATTTTAGTGTTTATTATTCCGTCAGAAGTTTGGATTTTTAGAAAATAGATCCCCGGTTTTATTGCGGAAGCATCTATATTCAGAACTCTTTTCAAAGAATATTCTTTTTGGGTTAATATGAGGTCCCCTGATACGTTATATATCGAATATTCTTTTATATAACCGGAAGGGATTGTAAGTTTTATGTTCCCGCTAAATATGGAATTCATAGTAAAAGCTTTATTGTAGATGTTGTTTTCCTGTATTCCTGTTTTTGAATTAAGAGCAAGAGAATGCCACCCGCCACTGGAAACTGCTATGGCGTCAATTATTCCCGGGACTGTAACAGGATTACGGTTGTTGTTTGTGCCTCCTATGCCGAGTTGACCGAAACCATTATGTCCCCAGGCTTTTACTGTCCCATCCGATAAGATAATAATAGTGTGATGTCGCCCCGCAGAGATTGCTACTACTTTTGTTATTCCGGGGACTGTAACCGGAGAATATCTGTTAATCGTATCTCCGAGTCCAAGTTCTCCGTAGATATTATGTCCCCATATTTTTATAGTGCTATCGGACAAGAGAGCGATACTGTGATACGAACCCCCGGCGATTTCAATTGCGTTTGTTATTCCCGGGACTGTGACCGGAGAATGCCTGTCAATGGTATCTCCGACTCCGAGTTCTCCGTATATATTGTCTCCCCAGGATTTTATGGTTCCGTCTGATAACAGAGCAAGAGTATGCATACCACCTGAAGCGATTTTGGTTACATTAGTAAGCCCGTTTATTATAGTGGGTGTAGACTTATTAATAGTATCTCCTGTC